>JAICQI010000971.1 GCA_025937955.1 Pyrinomonadaceae bacterium | reverse complement strand
CACGTCAAGCCGCTGATTTATTCATACCACGTGCGCGTTCCCGGCTACGCTCAGCGCACCGGTAAACGACTCTTCATACAACCGGCCTTCTTCCAGCACGGAGGAGGCCCGCTATTCGCCACCGCTGGTCGGAAGCATCCGATCTACTTCCATTACCCATGGGCCGAACAAGACCAGGTTGAGATCAATCTGCCGAAGGGTTATGCGCTCGATAACGCTGACGCTCCGGCGCCTTTCGGCAGCGGCGATATTTCCAAATACGAGGTCAGTATTGCAGCAAGTACTGACGGAACCCTGCTCATTTACAAGCGTAAATTTTTCTTCGGCGGCGGTGATTCGATTGTTTTTCCGGTGGAGTCATACACGCCGCTCAAGAACTATTTCGACGTACTGCACAAGCAGGACAGTCACAGCATCGCGTTGAAGCAGACAGCGACGAATTAACAGGACAAAACTAATGAAAGTAAGGCTAATCGCGATCCTTGGGATCTTTATATTCGCAGTGTCCGCAGGCGCTGCGCCTGGTGATGAAACTCCGCAGTGGGTGCAGCAAGCCGCGACGATCAAGGTTCCGACTTACGACAAAGATGTGCCCGCCGTGGTGCTGGTAAACGAGCAGATGACCACCATCGGCTCTGACGGTCGTACCAACCAGGTCTTTAACTATGCCGTTCGCATTCTTCGACGCGAAGGACGTGAGTATGCGGAGGGCCACGTGGTCTATATTCCGGATGTCGGTAAAGTCAAAGAGTTTCGCGCGTGGTTGCTTCGCCCCGGCAGCGAAGCAAAACGTTACGGTAAAGACGAAGCCATGGATATCGCGGGTAGCCCCAATGACGTTTACAACGAGTATCGCGTCAAGGTGATTTCCGCCACCAATGACGCTGATGCGGGCGCCGTCTTTGCCTACAGCTACACGCTCGAGGATCGATCAGTTTTTAGTCAGGCTGACTGGGATTTCCAGGACTCGCTTCCTGTGATCAACTCTCGATACAACCTCACCTTGCCTGAAGGCTGGCGTGCGGAAGCGATCACCTTCAACTATCCGAAGATCGAACCCAAAGTTAATGGCACGAGCTATTCGTGGGCACTCTCAAACCTGCCGCCAGTTCCCCTGGAGCCGCTGAGTCCGAAGCTGACTTATCTTGTGCCGCGATTGGCGGTGAGCTATTTCCCACCCGCAACCACTCAAGTGTCGATCAAGACATTTGCAAACTGGGGTGAGGTGGCGGCGTGGATGAGCGAACTGGAAGATCCGCAGGTGATAGTCGACGACGCACTGGCGCGAAAGGCTATGGAACTCACCGCGCTCGCAAAAACCGAGTTCGATAAGATTCGCGCGATTGCCCAGTACGTTCAGAACATTCAATACATTTCGATTCAAACTGGAATTGGGCGCGGCGGCGGTTATCGCCCACGCGCGTCGAACGAGGTGTTCGCCAAGTCGTATGGCGACTGCAAAGATAAGGCGAACCTCATGCGTGCCATGCTGAAGGTGGTTGGGATCGAGGCAATTCCTGTGAGCATCTATGCGGGCGATCCATATTACGTGCGCACGTCGTGGCCTTCGCCGCAACAGTTCAATCACTGCATCATTGCCGTCAAGGTCGGCGATCAAACT
>JAICQI010000923.1 GCA_025937955.1 Pyrinomonadaceae bacterium | reverse complement strand
GCAAAGGCAGTCAAAACGTTTGACGATCTGCCTCGCGTTCGCTCCGAACGTCGCATCGTTATCCTGATCAGCGATGGCCTGGACACGATCAGTCGAACAAAGGCAGACAGTGTTATTGACGCGGCGCTGGAACGGCGCGTTTCGTTCTACGTGATCCATTTGCCGCTGTTTGAACCAATTGACGGACGGCTCGCCGTGCGCCGACCGACCAAAGGCTTTCGTGATCTGGCCGAGAAGACCGGCGGCAAGTATTTCCTCGTCGGTGACGCCAAATCAGCGCTCACGCCAAAACAGAACGATCTGACGCCGATCTTCCAGGCTATCGAAGAGGATTTGAAAAGCCAGTACCTTTTGGGGTTCTATATATCCGAATCGTCGCGCGACAATCGCAAACACGTTTTCTCAGTTACTATGAAACGTGAAGGTGTCGAATATTCTGTAGGACGTTTCGGCTATTCGCGCACGCAAAAATTCTTTGTTAATTCACCACCCAATCGATGACTGAAACAAACGACCTTCAACTCCGCCGCATCCGACGCGCCTTAATCAGTGTTTCCGACAAAACCGGCATCGTAGATTTCGCACGCGAGCTCGCGCGCTTCGACGTCGAGATCATCAGCACCGGCGGCACCGCGAAGACGTTGCGCGACGCAGGCATCAGTGTGCGCGACATCTCCGAGATCACAGGTTTTCCGGAGATGATGGACGGGCGCGTGAAGACGCTGCATCCGCGCGTTCACGGCGGACTGCTGGCGATTCGCGATAATCCGGAGCACGTCGCGGCCATGCGCGAGCATGGAATCGAGCCGATCGATCTGGTGGTTGTGAACCTTTATCCGTTTGCCGAAACGATAAAACGTGCAGGCGTGACGCGCGCTGAGGCGATTGAACAGATCGATATCGGTGGTCCGTCGATGATTCGTTCAGCGGCGAAGAACGCGCGTGACGTGGCGGTAGTTGTGAACGCCGGGCGCTATGAACGCGTTCTCAAAGAGATGAGAAATCGCGATGGCGCGTTGTCGATCGAAACGAGGCAGCGTCTGGCGCAGGAAGCGTTTCAACAAACGGCGTTTTATGACCTCATGATCGGTTCTTACCTTGCCGCAAAAGAACAGGCCAGCGCAGTGGCGGGAACCGGTGGCATCGCTGCCTTTGCCGGTGGAAGTTCTGGTGGTCCCGCACACGACGTAGAAGACTTTTCAGTCGAACGATTCCACGGCCAGTTGCCGGGGCAAGCATCATGGACCGTCAGTAAGATTTCGGACCTTCGGTATGGTGAGAACCCACACCAGGTCGCTGCTCTCTACCAAATGGCTGTGAAAGGCGGTCTGGCGAATGCTGAGGTACTCTCCGGCAAGGAGATGTCGTTCAATAACTACGTGGATGCAGATGCAGCCTGGGCTCTCGTAAATGATTTTGATCAGACTGCCTGCGCGATCATCAAGCACACCAATCCCGCCGGTGTTGGACTGGGAGCGACGACGGCAGAGGCTTACAAGAAGGCGCTCGCGACGGATCCGGTTTCGGCGTTCGGCGGGATCGTCGCTTTTAATCGCGTGGTCGATGCGGAGGCGGCGCAGGAAGTTATCAAGGTGTTTACCGAGGTCCTGATCGCGCCGGATTACGACACCGCAGCGCTCGAGATACTGCAAGCAAAGAAGAACCTGCGGATTCTGCGGCTAAAGCAAGAGCAGGTTGCAGGGAGGCTCGAGTTCAGACACATACGAGGTGGCATGCTGGTCCAAACCGCCGACGATCACAAGCTCAAAGTTGATGGACTCAAGATTGTCACGACACGTCAGCCGAGCGATGAGGAGATTCGTGCATTGTTGTTCGCGTGGGTTGTTTGCAAACACACGAAGTCAAACGCGATTGTCTATGCAAGAGATGGGCAGACAGTGGGTGTCGGCGCCGGGCAGATGTCGCGCGTCGATTCAGTAAAGATTGGCGCGATGCGGGCGCAGTTGCCAGTGGCGGGTTCGGTGCTTGCGTCCGATGCGTTCTTCCCATTTCGCGACGGGATTGACGAGGCCGCGAAGCATGGAATCACGGCCGTGATACAACCAGGCGGCTCCGTCCGCGACGAGGAAATAATAGCCGCCGCAAACGAACACGGCCTCGCGATGGTCTTTACGGGCGTGCGGCATTTCAGACACTAACGGTTAGCCCGGGGCACCCGCCTGCGGGTCGTCGGAGT
>JAICQI010000201.1 GCA_025937955.1 Pyrinomonadaceae bacterium | reverse complement strand
GTATGGAAAGAGAGAAAGAACTGATCAAGTTGATTAATGTGCTGCGACGCACATCGCGTATGGCGTTGCAATCGGAGTGGACTGGCGGTAAAGAAGATGCAGCAGCCTTTTGCACTGACCAGTACAATCGGGTGCTGACGCGTTTGAAAGAGCTCGATCCGGGCGTGGGCACGATTTTCGAACCGCTGCCGGCGGGCAGTTCGCTGACCGTCGTCGCGATGGCTTCGCGCCAGCTCGCGGCGTACTATGAAGACGAGCTTGGACCAGCAAGAGGCTTCGGACGCGGGCATGGCTTTGCTTTCGACCCAAAGATGTTCAAGGAGTTCTGGGAAAAGTCGGCGCGCGAGTTTGAAGACATGGGCGAGTTTATTCGCGAGAGTATCGACGAGTGGCTGCGACACAAGAAGGAGGCGAGTCGCACTGAGAAAGGTACGACGACCGAGAAGTGATGAACCAGTTAAGTGAAACCCGGAGAGAATTTCTTCCGGCAGCGGGACGCGATGTATTTCTGCCGCTCTACGATCCGATAGTAAGCTTGATGGGCGGTGCGCGCGCACGGGAGGAGTTAGTCAAACAGGCGAATATCCAACCCAACCAGCGTGTTCTGGATCTCGGCTGTGGCACCGGCACGCTGGTGGTGCTGTTGAAACGAAAGTACACGGCGGCGGAGATCGTCGGGGTCGATCCGGATCCGAAAGCACTGCAACGCGCACAGAAGAAAGTCAGACGTGCTGGAGTTGCAGTGCAACTCGATGAGGGATTCGCTGATGAGCTTCCTTATGAAGCGGGCACATTCGATCGAGTGCTTTCTTCATTCATGTTGCATCATCTCGAAGAGCACGAGCGGGAAAAGACGTTGCGGGAAGTGTTGCGCGTGCTGAAGCCCGCGGGCACGTTTCACTTGCTTGATTTCGCCGGCGGTGAAGACAAAGCGTCAGGACGTTTGGGTCGCATGGTTAATTCCCACGCGCGGCTGGAAGACAATTCACAGCAGCGCATACTGCAACTGATGAGACGTGCGGGATTCGTGGACGCCGAAAAGGTGAAGGACGGAAGCATGCTCTTTGGTTTGTTGCCAACTGCTTACTATCAAGCGGGAACGAGATGAGCGACGACGACAGGACAGCTACGAGCAGGACCGCCTTCCTGTTCGATCTGGACGGAACGCTTGTCGATAGCGTCTATCAACACGTGCTCGCGTGGCGCGAGGCGCTCGAGGCCGGCGGAATTCGACTCGCCGTGTGGCGGATTCACCGGCAGATCGGTATGAGTGGCGGTCTCTTCGTCAACGCTCTAGCGCGCGAGACGGGACACACTTGTTCGCCGGAAGAAGCTGAGCGAATACATCAGGTACACAGCGAAGCGTTCAAGCGCTATGCGTCGCAGGTTCGACCACTGCCCGGTGCTGAGGAGCTGTTGGCATATCTCACCAAGGCTGGTGTGCCATGGGCCATTGCGACAAGCGGCATGATGGAAAGCGCCAGTCTGTCACTTCGTCTGCTTGGGCTCAATGACGATGTTCCGATCATCACGCGAGATCTCGTGCGACATGCCAAGCCGGATCCGGATCTGTTCCTCGCTGCTGCTGAGAAGCTGAATGTGGCGATTAGTGATTCAGTGGTGGTTGGTGACAGTATCTGGGACCTGTTAGCCGCGCGACGCGCGCGAGCGCTCGGTGTCGGGTTGCTGTCAGGCGGCTACGGACGCGAGGAGTTGGAACGAGCCGGCGCATATCGGGTTTATAACGATCCCGCGGACCTTCTGCGCCACCTCGATGAAGTCGGCGTGCGTAGCTCAGAATGAATATCTGCGTTCATCCGCGTTCATCTGCGGCTAATTTTCTTACCAGTGCCAGACTTGATCGTAGTCGTCCATTAATAATGCAATATCGTGACGGCGGATGAGTTGTACGCTTGCCAGGCAGTTCGAGAGATTTATTCCGCGCTCTTCGAGATCCTCACGAATAGCAAACACGGATACACCTTTGTCCTGTAACTTCCTGATGTCTTCGTTGGGCCGTGCGGGATGATTGATTCCAGTCGTCCCAATCTTCACGCGTGGACAATCCTGCGGCACGAGATAGTTCACCGCGTTGGACCTCAGCATGATACCCAGGTCAGCGCCGCTGTTCTTCAATGCACCGCTCAGCCAGATGATCGTGTCGTCTTGTTCTTCTAATGTTGCTCGATACGCTGTTTCGACGATGTTTAGAATTCTCATGTGAACCTCACTTGGTCGGGATTACGAGGGTGTTAGTCGACTCGCTCGCCATCTTGAAGAAATCAGCGGGACTGCCCCGCTTGACTCCGTCCACGACGTTCGTTGCGCCGCGTTCGTCAACGCAGAGTCCACAATTCACCCAAGTCAACTTACCCATCGCCAGCAGTGAGCTGATGAATGCTTTGGTGGTCGGGTGTTCTTCCTCTTCAACACTGGTGCCTTTCACCGGGTTGGCATGTGGCGCCTGGTCCTTCAGCGGCAAGCAAACAGCGCCCTCATAAGCAAAGACGTTGACGTCGATGCCCCTTTCGAGAGCCGCTGAAATGATTCGCAGTGCAGTCGTCGAATTTGCCGACTCGTACGGCGGGTCCATCAACGCCAGCGTTAGTCTTCGCTCTTTCATCGTTTTCTCTCCTTCAAGCCCCTCTTTGGAGTGCGGCGGCTTGACGCCGCTTTGTTATCGATGACGCTTGATCGAGACCAAAGCGGCACCAAGGCGCCGCACTCCAAAGAGTTTTAATGCCAGATCGCCTTGGTGTTCTCCTGGACGATTGCGTCGACGAGCGCGCCGATACCTGATTCCTGAACACTCGGAGCGAGCTCCTCGTTCGTGATGCCGCGTTCGCGCAGTGACAAATCATCCGCCAGCAACGTGACGCCGGCCTGTGTTAAGCGTTCCAGCCGGTGAGTGCTCTGGCGCGCCGCGAGCACTCCGTTTTGCACCAGAAACACGGTGACGTCGTGCCCTCGCTCCTTCACTGCGATTGCTGTTTCTTCGAGAAACTGCGGTTCGCGCGCTTCAAACGGGTCTCGCGATTGGATAAAGACGTATCTGATCATGTATCTACTCCTTCACCCTCTAAGCGAGAATCGCGCGAAAACCGGCTCACACCCGGCGGAATTTTTTTTGACGGTTGGGCCGCCTGCGATAGAATTCCGCGCTCGCGAGGGCTGAGAATCATGGATGCCCAGAAACACGAGTTGACCCAGTTACTGATCGATTGGAACAACGGCGACCAGTCGGCGTTCGATAGACTCATGCCGCTGATCGACGAAGAACTGCGCCGCCTCGCCCATCGCTACATGAGTCGCGAGCGTGAGGGTCACACATTACAGACCACGGCACTCGTGAACGAAGCCTTCGTACGACTGGTCAACCGCAAAAACGTAAACTGGCAAAACCGGGCGCACTTCTTTGGCATCGCGGCCCAGCTCATGCGCACGATTCTTGTCGACCATGCTCGTAGCCATGCTTGCGCCAAGCGAGGCGGCGGAGCCTTCAAGCTCGAGCTTGACGACGCATTGGTGGTCTCACAGGAAAAGGCTTCTGAGGTCATCGCACTGGACGACGTTTTGAAGGAGCTCGCCCGCCTCGATCCACAACAAAGCCGCATCGTGGAGCTTCGCTTCTTTGGAGGCCTAACAGTTGAGGAAACTGCCGAAGTCCTGCATTTGTCGCCCGCCACCATCAAGCGAGAATGGAGCACTGCAAAGGCCTGGCTCTATCACGAGCTCTCAAAAAGATAGCGTACCCACAGATACGCCGATTACGCGTAATCTATTGAGTGGACCATGACCCCCGAACGTTGGCAGCAGATCAAAACCTTGCTCGACTCCGCACTGGAGCGCGATCTTCACGAACAAACCGCGTTTCTGGATGAAGCCTGCGCCGGCGACACCGCTTTGCGCGCCGAAGTCGAGGCGCTGATCGATTCCTACGCTCGTGCCGCCAACTTCATCGAAGTGCCCGCATACGAGGTTATGGCAGGGTCACTAACAGAAAGCGCTCTGGTTCCTGGTGGCGAGATCGGTCCCTATCAAATCATCACCCGACTCGAATCCGGCGGGATGGGCGACATCTACCTTGCCAGTGACAAGCGGCTGGGACGCAAAGTCGTACTCAAAGCACTGCCAACACACTTCACCCGAGATCTCGAACGTGTGCACCGGTTTCAATTCGAAGCCAGGGCCGCATCATCCCTGAACCATCCCAACATCATCACCATTTACGACATCGGCCAGTTGGACCAACTCCACTACATCGCGATCGAATTCATCGACGGCGAGACATTACGCAAGCGCATAAAGGCTGGACCACTGAAGATCGCAGAAGCGTTGGAAGTAGCAACGTCTGTGGCGGCGGCACTGTTTGCGGCACACGAGGCGGGCATCGTGCATCGCGATATCAAGCCGGAAAACATCATGCTGCGCGCTGACGGCGTGGTTAAAGTGCTCGATTTCGGACTGGCGAAGTTAGCAGAATCAAAACCGATAGCGGCTGTCGATCAAACGTTCTTTCAGACAGAGCAGGGAATCGTGATGGGGACGGCTCCTTACATGTCGCCGGAACAGGCGCGTGGACTCACCGTCGATTCGCGCACTGACATCTGGAGCCTCGGCGCTGTGCTCTACGAGATGGTGGCTGGACGGCCGCCGTTTCAAGGTGCGACGAGCATCGATGTGATGGTCGCTATTCTCGAGCGCGAGCCTGTTCCCCTCGTGAAATACCGCTCGACAGTGCCGACCGAGCTCGAGTGGATTATCAAAAAAGCGCTCCGCAAAGATCGAGACGAGCGATACCAGACAGCTAAAGAGTTGCTGGCCGATCTTAGAAACCTCGGTCAGCGGTTGAAGTTTGAAGAAGATTTGGAACAGTCGCTCGACCCAGTTGAAACGCGCATTCTCGATCGTGTTGTGACCAGTGAAACCAGAAGAGGCACTGACAACGTGGACGCCTATCACTCTTACCTCAAAGGACGCTACTGCTGGAACAAGCGTACCGACGAGGATGTCAAGAAGGCGATCGAGTATTTCAAAAAGGCCATCGATGCGGATCCCGCTTATGCGCTCCCGTACGTAGGTTTGGCGGACGCGTACATCGTGCTTGGCAGTTTTGGAATTGCGACGCTTGCGCCGAAGGAGGCGTTTCCTAAAGCACGCCAGGCTGCGGAGCGAGCGCTCGAGATTGATGAGACGTTGGCGGAAGCGCACGCTGCGCTTGCGTATTGCCTCGGGAGCTACGATTGGAATTGGACGTCGTGCGAAAGGGAATTCAGGCGCGCCCTGGAACTGAACCCCGGATACGCGACCGCACATCATTGGTACGGCTTTATCTATCTTTCGTCAATGGGACGTTTGGAGGAGGCCATTGCCGAGGCAAAAAGAGCGAATGCATTGGATCCTCTGGCGCTGCCTGTCTCTTCCAATATCGGATTGCTGCTCTATATCGCGCGCCGTTACGACGAAGCACTCGAACACCTTCACGAGAATCTCGAGATCGAGCGAAGTTTTGTCTACACACACTGGGAAATGGCGCTTACTTACGAGCAGCTTGGACGATACGATGAGGCAATCGCGGCGTTTCAGAAGGCGATTGCGCTTTCGGGTACCAGCACTCTTCCGCGTGCATTATTGGCGCGCACATACTCGCTGGCTGGAAGAAAGAATGAGGCCACAGCGCTGCTTAATGAACTAACGGAGACGCAGAGCTACGTCTCACCTTATCGCATCGCCGCAATCCATGCTGCGTTGGGTGACAAGGATCGCGCGTTCAAATGGCTTGAGCATGCTTATGACGGTCGCGATGGTTGGTTGACTTGGCTTGGCGTCGATCCGGTTTTTGACGACCTTCGCGGTGATGAACGCTTCGCAGATCTGCTCAACCGAATTGGTCTTGCAGAGTCGAATGAGCGTCTCCTTGGAGTGCGGCGGCCTGACGCCGCTTTGTTATCGATCGCGCCTGATCGAATACCAAAGCGGCGTCAAGCCGCCGCACTCCAAATAAGTCGCCTTAGACTCGCAGCGCTGCTCGCGGTGCCGACGCTTCTGTTGTTCGGTCTTATTTATCTGGTGCTCGAGTTTCTTGACGGAACCAAAACACCTCCTTTGGTCAACTTTCAACAGGTCACGTACCAGTCAGGTCCGGAGTTCTTTCCTACACTCTCGCCTGACGGTAGATCGATCGCTTACGCCAGCCGCGCGTCAGGTAACTGGGACATCTACCTTCAAAACATCGCGGGAAGTAACTCGATCAACTTAACGGTTAATTCTTCAGCTGACGACTCTCAGCCATCCTTCTCCCCCGACGGCGATCGCATCGCCTTTCGCTCAGAACGCGAAGGCGGTGGCATTTACGTCATGCAAGCCAACGGTGAATCGCCAACGCGAGTTTCTGACTTTGGTTACAGCCCTTCATGGTCTCCCGATGGTGGCCACATCCTGGTCGGAACCGAGAAGATTCCGCAGCCATCAACGCGACCAACCAAGAGTCAGCTTTGGAGAATTGATCTAAAGACAGGCGAGCGACAGCGGATCTCCGAAGGCGATGCACTGCAACCAACATTTTCTCCACACCAGAAGCGAATCGCTTACTGGAGCCGTCCTGATCGATACGGCCAACGCGAGCACATCCTGACCGTTCCGGTTAGCGGCGGTGAAGCGGTTGCGGTGACTGACGGCTCGTCAACCGATCTCAATCCGGTGTGGTCTCCTGATGGAAAGTACTTGTACTTTTCGAGCAATCGCGGTGGCAGTTCCAACATTTGGCGTGTCGCTATCGATGAGGATACGGGTGCGACTTCCGGTGGTCCTGAAGCCGTCACCGCAATCGGCGCGACCACATCCGTTCTCCATCTCAGTTTTTCGCGCAACGGGCAACTTGCGTATTCCGCGCAGACTGAAATCAGGAATCTTCGCAGCACGTCGTTTAATCCAACTCAGGGGCCTTTTGGCAAGCCGCTGTCGATCACCGAGGGCTCGATGCAGCTTTGGTTTCCGGATGTTTCGCCGGATGGTGAGTGGCTGACGGCGTACTCGATGGGCCAGCAACGACACATCTTCGTCATGCGAACTGACGGCACGCAGCAACGTGATCTCACGCCCGACAATTACCGGCACGCGTGGCCACGCTGGTCGCCTGACGGGCAGCGTATCGCGTTCACTTCGCGCCGCACCGGTGACTATGAGCTCTGGGTGATTAACCGCGACGGCTCAGGTTTGCGACAGCTCACGCAGAGTGCCGGCGGTCATTACTCGCCCTGGTCTGCTGATGGGTCCATGATTGCGTACTCCATTCACACACCGAAGAACGATTGCGTCGTCATTCATCCGGACAAGGGCTGGAGCGATCAGAGGTTTACTTATCTCGCTGCGCTTGGTGATGCGAGTTTGTCGTTTGAAGGCTGGTCGTGGTCTGCGAATGGGAAGAAGTTAGCCGGCATCAAGCACCTGCCGAATGGAGTGCACTCAGGCATCGGGATCTACGATCTGGAGTCGAAGACTTACGATTGGTTGACGGACTTCGGCGACTGGCCCATCTGGCTCAACGACAACCGCCGCCTGTTGTTTGTGAGTCAGGGAACTCTTTTCCTGTTCGACATACAAACTCGAAAGTATCAGCAGGTCCTGGTAATCACCGATCAGGACGTCGACATCGGGAGCCCCGCCCTTTCCCGCGACAACCGCACGCTCTTCTACACCTACGTCGCCGCCGAAGCCGACATCTGGCTCATGAACATCGATTCGAAATAGTCCCGCAAAAAGGCACAAAAAGCACAAAAGTTAAAATGATTTACTTTGTGCCTCTTGTGCCTTTTTGCGGCTCTATTTAAATGGGTTTCGCTCTGGTGGCTCTTCGTGATCGTCGATGGTGTGTAGCAGTCCACGAACGATCAGGTTCAGCATGGGAATACGGTGGCGGATCCAAATACGCATCGGGTCGGGGCGAGCGCCGAGACGTGCTTTGGGTTCGAGTGCTGTGCGGCCCAGTGAGAGTCGCTTGCAACCGAGTGCGATGGCATGGCCGATCACTGATTGCAGCAGGCGAAAGTAAATTGGAATGTCGGCATTTGCTTTGCGATCGAAGCCGATGTAGTAACCCACTGCGGTCTCGCCGTCTTTGACAGTAGTAACAAATCCCAATAGCTCGCCATCTCGTTTGAGCACGGTGAACCGCATGTCGTCACCGAGACTTGCAGCAAGCGCCGGCAGGAAAGTGGCTGGGAGAGTTACAAGTCTTAGACGTGCGTTCTTGTGAGTCTGCAAGTAGAGCGCGTGTAGCTTGTCTGCGTCGCGTGCAATCTCGTCAGTTTTGATCTCTTCAACAGTACAACCGGCCGCTGCCACTTCCTTCTCAATCTGTTTGGACTGCTTGCGGTATTTCGAAGTGAGACTCGCGAGATAGTCGTCATAACTCTTCCACTGAGGTGAGATCTCGAGAACCATGTTGGGTTCTGTTTCGAGCTCGCGGTAAGAGAACCGCGAGAGTGCCGTCGCGGCTGAGGCGTACGCGTCGGGAATATCCTTCACCATCACAAATGCTGTGTCTCCGAACAGCTTATCGACACGACGCAGACGGTAGATCGCTTCTGCAACTGCGGGCCAAAGCGGCGTGTGGTCCACGTTTGGCGCGAACGCGATGCCGTGCATGCCCCAGGAAAGCAGGTTGCCGCAGACGAGCATCTTTTCTTCGAGCCCATCGAGCCGGCCATTTGATGACGCTTTCTTCCGCAAGCGTGCCACTGAAACGGTGACACTCTGAGCGGCGACTGCGGCAACCGGTTCTTTCTCTT
>JAICQI010000682.1 GCA_025937955.1 Pyrinomonadaceae bacterium | reverse complement strand
CTTCGCAGCGCGCTCGTCGTTTCGGAAATCGCACTCGCGGTGGTCCTGCTCGCGAGCGCCGGTTTGCTGATCAGAAGTTTCATACGTTTGCAGCAGGTAGATCGCGGCTTCAACACAGATAACATTCTCACGATGGTGATCCGTTTGCCGGATGCGAAGTATCCCCAGGATGCGCAGGTCGTTGCCTTCTTCAACCAGGCGCTCGAGAAACTCCGGCAGTTGCCCGCAGTCAGATCGGTTGGAATGGTCAACCATCTGCCGTTGTACGGCGGTCTGGGTTCTAATACCGGCTTCAAAATCCTCGGCCGGCCCGAGCCGCTGCCGGGACAGGTACCGTCCACAGACGTGAGAGTGGTTGACTCAGAATACTTCGCGACGATGGGCATCCCGCTGCTGCGCGGTCGAGACTTTACCGCCGACGAGCTCAGAGAACCACGGCAGAAGATCATGATCAATGCAGCACTGGCGCGCACATACTTCGCCTCGGAAGATCCGATCGGACAACGCCTCGATGTCGGGATGTTTGAGAAGCCCACGCCCGCGGAGATCATCGGCGTCGTCGGAAACGTCAGATACGACAGTCTTGAGGATGAATCGCCGCCGGCCGTCTATTTCACACATCCGGATCTCGCTTACTCATTTATGACACTCGTGGTTCGCACTGACGGCGAACCGGCCTCGATCGCGCCGGCGATCCAACGTGAGATTCGCACGCTCGATCCGAATCAACCGGTCTCGGATGTGCGCACGATGAACCAGGTGATGTCGGAATGGGTAAGCCGTTCACGTTTCAATACGTTGCTGCTGGGGCTGTTCGCAGGATTGGCGACACTGCTCTCAGCGGTCGGAATATTCGGCGTGATGAACTACTCGGTAGCTTTGCGAACGCGCGAGCTCGGACTGCGACTCGCAGTCGGCGCGCAGCCGCGTCAAGTGTTGCTGCTAGTTTTGAAGCAGGGACTCTTGTTGACGATCGTGGGCGTGGTCATGGGACTCGCAGCAGCGTTCGCACTGACGCGATTATTGTCGGGGTTGTTGTTTGGCGTTGGGGCGGTTGACCTGACGACGTTTGCGACGATCTCCTTGTTGCTGGTCGCCGTTTCGTTGCTCGCGTGCTATCTCCCGGCGCGACGCGCGATGCGGATCGATCCACTAACGGCTTTACGATACGAGTAAATTACCCACGGATTACACGGAGATCTGTGCTACGCTTCCGCCCCGATGGAAGACACTGGCGAGTGGGGCCGAACCGCAGGGTCGAAGCTTGGCTGGTTAATCGCAGGACGGTTGGTTACAGCTCTCCTGCTGAGCGTAGTCGGAACGCTTTGGACCAGCGCGGGCGAAGCGTCACAGTCGATCAACAAAAGCCTCGGTCTGCTGACGATCGTAGCTTGCCTCACAATTCTCTACGCTCTCATTTTTCGACTCTCCAGAAACATCCTCGCTCAAGCGCGGTTTCAGCTCGCGATCGACGTACTCCTCGTCACGTGGCTGGTTTTGAATTCCAACGTCATCCAGTCGCCGTACATCGCGCTCTACATCCTCATCATCGCAATCTCGAGCCTGTTCCTGGGCCCGCGCGAAGCGATTGTCACGTCGGTTGGTTGCACAGTCGCATTCACCGCCTGCTCGCTCCAAATCACAGGCATTCTCGGACAAACAGATCCGACCAGACTTATCGCTGGATCAATATCGCAAACAATCCAATGGATAGGACTGTTTGATATTGCGTTTTTAGTTGTCGGCCTGCTCTCGGCACGACTCGCTGAACGACAGTCACGTTCAGATGTGCGCCTCGCCGCGGCAACACAATCGCTGGCCAACCTGCGCGCGCTGCACGAACGCATCGTGGCGTCGATTCGCTCCGGCCTGGTTACCACCGATCTGGACGGACGCATCTTCACCTTCAACGTCGCGGCAGAAGAGATCACCGGATACGAGGAAGAGACGATTCGCGGTAAGGATGCGTCAATTCTTTTCAGCGAGCTGAGGGAGCACATCGCGGAGACGCTGCGCGCATTGGAAAACGGCGACAGGAGCCCGCGATTTGAAGCGAACTGTTCGACGTCGGAAGGTATGCGTCTTCGGCTCGGCTACAGCATCTCGCCGTTGTCGACTGAGGCGGGCGTGACCACCGGCATGGTGATCACGTTTCAGGATCTGACGCAGGTACGCAGTCTCGAAGAAACTTCGCGACGCCAGGACCGTCTCGCCGCGATCGGCCGCATGGCAGCTTCAATCGCTCACGAGATTCGCAACCCGCTGGCGGCGATGCGTGGCTCGATCCAGATGCTTCGTTCGGAGATGAAGAGCGACCCATCGCAAACCGAGTTGATGGAGATTATCCTGCGCGAGTCTGACCGGCTAAACCAGATCATCACAGACTTTCTTAGTTACGCGCGGCCGCGTTCGCTCACACCCGCGCGCGTCGATGTCGGAGATCTGCTGCACCAAACGTTCGCGCTGATGCGGCATAGTCCGGAAATCGGCGCGAATCAGAGTATCGTTGAGGAATTGCCGGCTGCGCCGATCTTCGCGCAAGCGGATGAAGGGCAGTTAAAACAGGTCTTCTGGAATCTTGCGCGCAACGCGCTCCAGGCGATGCCGCAGGGCGGAACCCTGCTCGCAACACTGGCAAAGAATTCTGACAACCGCCTGCGCATCGCTTTCGCGGATACGGGCCGCGGCATGTCGCCCGAGCAGGTCGACCAGCTCTTCGAACCTTTCTCTTCGACCACGGGTGGAACGGGCCTGGGGCTGTCAATTGTTTATCAAATCATTCGCGATCATGGTGGTACAATTAACGTCCGCAGTCTCGTGGGACAGGGCACTACGATAACCGTTGAACTACCAGTGGCAAATTAATTTATGGCTAATCTGCTGATTGTTGACGACGAACTCGGAATGCGGCAGTTCCTGACGCACTTATTGCAGCGCGAAGGGCACGTGGTGCGCGTCGCGGAGAATGGCCAAGATGCACTGGCACAACTGCAACAACAAGCGCCCGACCTGATCATCTCCGACATCAGAATGCCTGACATGAGCGGCGTCGATCTGCTGCGCGCCGCAAAAGACTTATTGCCTGATGTCGAAATGATCATGATGACGGCGTTCGCGAATGTCGATACCGCTCGCGAAGCATTTCTGCTCGGCGCATTCGACTTCGTGCAAAAGCCTTTCGACAACGATCTGTTGAAGGAAGTAGTTTCTCGCGCGCTCAGAAACATCTCACTCGTCACAGAGCACAAGGCGCTGATTAAAGGGCAACGCTCGCTCGGCAAACTCAGTAACATCATCGGTCGCAGTAAGCGCATGCAGGATCTTTTCCAGATGATCGAAACTGTCTCCCAGGTGCCGTCGACAGTGCTCGTGACTGGAGAATCCGGAACCGGTAAAGAGCTGGTGGCCCGCGCGATTCACGATCTCAGCCCGCGCGCCGAGAAGCCTTTCGTCTCGGTAAACTGCGGCGCGTTTACAGAAACACTGCTCGAGTCAGAGTTGTTTGGTTACGTGAAAGGCTCCTTCACCGGCGCCAACGCGAATCGGAAAGGGCTCTTCGAGGCAGCCAACAGCGGCACAATTTTCCTTGACGAGATCGGCGAGATGTCACCGGCGATGCAGGTAAAACTCCTGCGCGTGTTGCAGGAACGGAAGGTCAGACCGGTTGGCGCTACAGATGAAACGATCGTCGATACGCGAGTGATTG
>JAICQI010000385.1 GCA_025937955.1 Pyrinomonadaceae bacterium | reverse complement strand
CGGCGTAGTTGATACCGAAGTCTTTGCGATTGATGGAAAAGTTGGCGTCCACCGAAGCGACACCCGGAGTCACAGCAATGGTCGCGGGAAACGATACTGACTTCGTCGTGCCGTGCAAGGTCAAGTTACCCGTGACAGTGTGAGACGCACCCTTCTCTCCCCCGGCTTTAATTGACGTCGAGACGAAAGTAGCTTCGGGATATTTAGCGACGTCGAAGAAGTCGGCGGTCTTCAGATGTTTCGTCAGGTCCGCCGTGTCGGTCGTGAGTGAATCAGTCTTCATGGTGATATTGACGCGGCTCGTTTCGACATTACCCGTGTAATCGATCTGCCCGGAGAAATCCTGGAAAGAGCCATTGTGGCTGCCGGTAACTTTCGATCCCACAAACTCGATCTTCGAATTCTGCGACGTGATCAGATACCGCGTTCCCTGCGCCGCCGCGACCGGCGAAGCAGTTTGCGACGCTTCACCCGTAACCGCCCTGCTCTTGTCGGCAGCAGGATCCGAGCACGCGCTTAAAAAGATCAGCCCAGAGAGAATTGTGACAACAATAGTTTTACGCACTTACCTTCCTCCTCTTATCAAAATAATTTATTGAGAATTGCGACAACCCTGTGAAAGCATTCGCGAGATTCTTGCGCCGGGCGGCATCGTCGAGATGTCCGCGCGGTAAATCCGCCAGCCGCTTTCGCGCACATTGGATTTGCGCAGTGTGTAACAGCCGGCAAAAACACGGTCGGTCCCAGCGCGAGTAGTGGCCACGACTATGGCAGTAATCTCCGCGTACACGCTACCCGCTGCTCCTTCACTGCGATTAGGCGGTTCCACCAGCACGCGCACTCGATCCGTGTCAGCAAAACCCGCAACAAAGCGCTCGTATGACGTCTCGGGCGATTCCCACAAACGATATGCGCGCCGGAAGTCTTTAGCATTGATGGCTTCGTAATAAGACGCCAGGATCTCAAACGGGTCGTTGCGGTCGCCGCGCGGTGGTCTATCGTCGGGATCGGGAGCTGAATTGTTGACGAAGTTCAGAACGCTCCGCGCACGGTCTGAGAGGATCGTGAGACGATTCGACGTGAGCCGGAACCTGCTAGCCGATTCGAGCGCCGCGAGAAACCTGTGCTCCTGCTCGTTTGCGTTCTGGTCCAGGCACGCGCGCCTCGTAGCGACGATGCGGCTGAAGGAGATCGTATCGCCACGTACCTGGTAGCTGCCGCCGTAGGAATTACAGCCGGTCGAGCCACCTGCTCTTCCGTCTTCTCCAAGTCTTAGCGTGACGTTAGTTCCCGGAATCACGTCCTGCTCCGCGCCTGTTGGTCCAAGTGAGACGAGTCGCCACTCGGTTCCGGTCAGCACGCGCTGATCCGGTTGCGCCTGGGCCAAAGGCGCCGCACACAACACTAACAGGATCACGAAAAAACGCATGTTTTGACCTCCAAAGGGAGCACATATTCAAACGTTTAGGTTTTGCAAAAGAATGTCGGGAACGCAGATTAACGCTGATTAAAAACGCGGATTTTATTATTGGTAAGTTACAATTCGCCTATGCAATGTGATGTTGCAGTGATCGGGGCAGGGGTTTTTGGGGCCTGGACAGCGTATCAGCTCAGACTTGCGGGCGCGTCTGTGCTGTTGCTGGATGCATATGGGCCAGGAAACAGCCGTGCTAGCTCTGGCGGCGAAACGAGGATTATGCGCCTGGGTTATGGACCAGACGAGATCTATTCGCGATCGGCACAGCGCTCAATGGTCCTTTGGCGGCAACTGTTTGAGAAGACGGGTAACAACCTGTTTAGGAAGACGGGTCTGTTGTGGCTGGCCCGCGAGCGCGATGCTTACTGCGAAGCTACGCTGACAACCCTGCAGCGAATAGGCGCAAACTACGAACGACTTGACCGTGAAGAGCTGGCGCGAAGATTTCCACAGCTTGCGTTTGGACCAATCGCCTGGGGATTACTCGAGCCGGATTCAGGCGCGCTGCTGGCTCGGCGCGCGGTGCAAGCAGTCGCGGCACAGGTGGATTACATAGAAGCAGCCATCGCCTCACCAAAGACGCAGGGCGGCAAACTAAATTCTATCCAAACCACGGGTGGAAAAGAGATCGCAGCTCAGCAATTCGTGTTTGCGTGTGGCCCATGGCTGCCAAAACTGTTTCCGGATCTGCTGAGCAAGCTTATACACGTCACGCGCCAGGAAGTTTTCTTTCTCGGCGTGCCGCCAGGTGACGATAGTTTCAACGCGGGCGTCTTGCCGGCATGGATTGACTTCAACGATCTCGTCTATAGCATTCCGAACGTGGATGGTCGTGGTTTCAAGCTCGCGATCGATGCTCATGGACCGGAGTTCGATCCGGAT
Source organism: Pyrinomonadaceae bacterium (assembly GCA_025937955.1). Lineage (GTDB taxonomy): Bacteria > Acidobacteriota > Blastocatellia > Pyrinomonadales > Pyrinomonadaceae > PSRF01. The sequence goes on along the minus strand of JAICQI010000385.1, from coordinate 3,670 downwards.
CGCGGTGAGCGGGTTGTAACCACGTCAGGGTTGAACGCCGTGCGTGAGTACCTGGCCCAACGAGTGCCCCGGCTGGCAAACGCGCCGGTTATCGAGACGCGTGTTTGTCAGTATGAGAATACATCGAATGGCGATTTCCTGATCGACAGGCATCCAGCGTTTGAAAATGTTTGGCTGATCGGTGGCGGGTCAGGACATGGATTCAAACACGGACCAACGGTCGGCGAGTATGCGGCGGAATTGATAACGGGGAGAGGCACGCCCGAACCGCGCTTCAGCCTCGCGACCAAGCAGCGCGTCCGGCAGCGCGAGGTGTATTAGGCGCCTCCAGGGAGGCGCCCCAAACTTCAAGGTCCCGGGTTGACGGAGGAGTTGTAGTCTTCGAGCAGTTTCTGCGCCCGGATACTCGGACTGATCAGCGCCAGCTTCTGTGACCAGTCGTAGCCACTGAACACGCCTACAACCTCCGCGTCCGAGTTGTACACCGGACTCCCTGAGAAACCATCACGACTATCGATCTTGACCGACCAGTACTCCTGGTTCCCGAGCATGTAATTGCCGTAAAAGCTGCCATGGCTAACAACCTTGTCGCCATGTGGCCGCGCAATCAAAAACAACCGGTCATCCTTGTTCGGCGCCGTCTGGAACTTCGGCGCCTTGGCGTTCTTGGAGCCGCGGCACATCTCGAGTAGCGCCAGATCGGCTTCCTTGTCGACCTTAATCACCTTGGCTCGACAGCCGTCAACAAAGACTTTCACAGTAAGCTCGTCAGTCGCCTTGAAACCCAGCATCACTTTCTTGGTCGTGCTGAGATTGCCGGAGATTACGTGATAGGCAGTCATGACCAGTCCATTGCCTACCAGGAAACCTGTCGCATACCCGTTGGGGCCAACGTCAAATAAGACCGAAATGGCCTGTTCCAAGGGGTTCTGCTGTTTCTTCGAAAACTCCAACTCCAGTGAGAGTGTATACCGCTCCTGTTGCTTCAACATTCGGCTCGAATTCTTCTTGCTGTCGGCGGCGCACAAAGGTGCCAGCAGAAGCAGGGCGGCCATACACGTAAGACTGCAAAGCTTACTCTTCATTGGTAACCTCCGTTCAGGTTCTTAGTGGAACGACTTCGTCACATGAGGGTGTGAACAAAGGAAAATCTATTCTGTTTTTGAACTAGAAAGATGTAACCGGGAACAAGACCGGAGCATTTTAGGGCGCGTCTTTCAGATACGCAATGTTTTTAAAGCACGGAGACGAAAGCTCAACCACAAAGACACGAAGCCACAAAAATTTCTTATACAGAAGCGTGGCGCTGCCTGGGTTCGTTGATGCGCGTGTAGTCAGGATGAAGGTAGACGATCCGGCCGCCAACGATCGTCGCGACTGCCGCGCCGTGCATTTGCCGCCCGTGAAACGGCGTGTTGCGGCTCTTTGATTTGGACCGGTTCACGTCGAAGGTCCATTCGAGGTTGGGATCCAAAAGCGTTATGTCAGCGTGCGCATTCTTCTTCAAAGAACCTCGATCGGTCAGGCCGAAAATCCGCGCCGGGTTCGCCGCACACATCTGCACGACTCTTTCGAGGTCGATTAAGCCGGAGTGTACGAGATCGAACGCTAAACCGATGGCGGTCTCCAAACCGGTGATCCCAAACGGCGCCTGGTCAAACTCCAGCGCCTTTTCATCCGAGTGATGTGGCGCGTGATCCGTGGCAATCGCATCGATCGTGCCGTCTTTCATTGCTTCGAGGACCGCGTCGACGTGTTCCCTGCTACGCAATGGCGGGCTCATTTTTGTATTCGTATCGTACTCAGCCACTGCTTCGTCAGTGAGTGTCCAGTGGTGTGGCGTCACTTCGCACGTCACGTTCAACCCGTCGTTCTTCGCTCGCCGAACCGCTTCGAGCGCACCTTTAGTTGAAACGTGGGCAATGTGAACTTTGGCCTTCGTCAGTCTCGCCAGCACGCAATCACGAACTACATCGACGTCTTCCGCCGCGGCAGGCATTCCCCTCAGGCCCAGAATCAACGACCAGCGACCTTCATGCATCACGCCGCCCGCGCTCAACGACTGGTCCTGACAGTGATCGACCACCGTCAGATCAAACCCGCGCGCATATTCCATCGCCCTGCGCATCATCGCCGGCGTGGGCACCGGCCGCCCGTCGTCTGAAACCGCGACGATCCCCGCGTTCTTCATCTCGCCCATTTCCGACAGTTCTTTGCCGCTGCTTCCTTTCGTGACTGCGCCGATGGGAAAAACGTTTGCGAGTTTCGCAGCCTGGCCTTGTTCGATGATGAAACGGGTTACGGCGGGATTGTCGTTTACCGGATCAGTGTTCGGCATCGCACAGATGCTGGTCCAACCGCCCGTCACGGCCGCCGACGCGCCAGTGGCAATGGTTTCCTTGTACTCCTGACCCGGCTCGCGCAGGTGTGTGTGCAGATCGATGAAACCGGGCGCGACGATCAACCCGGTGGCGTCGATGACGTGTGCCTGTTCGGGAACCGGCTCGCCGCGCTCCACCAACCCAACCACACGACCGTCTTCAATCAAAAGGCTTCGACCACCGGTGTTGACCTGCTGCGCCGGATCGATGATGTAGCCATTTGCAATCAGCAGCTTCATTCGTGGTTCACCTTGCGTTTTTGTTTTTTGGCAGGCTTCTGTTCGGCCGGCTCGGCGGGGCTTCCGCCCGCCAGCAGGTAAAGAACCGCCATGCGCACTGCTACTCCGTTTGTGACCTGGTCGAGAATCAGGGATTGGCTGCCGTCCGCAATCTCGGATGAGATCTCGACGCCACGGTTCATCGGTCCTGGGTGCATGACGATGGCATCTGGGGCGGCGCGAGCGAGATGTCGCGGTTGCAAACCATAATGGACTGCGTACTCGCGCATCGACGGAAAGAACGCGGCGTCCTGGCGCTCGCGTTGGATTCTTAAAATCATTACGACGTCGGCGCCCTCGATCGCATCTTCGAAGCGTTTCTCGATGCGCAATCCGTTATCCACCACTTCCGCGAAGTCGTCCGGAACGAGCGTTCCTGGACCACCAACACTGACGCTCGCGCCTAATTTTGTGAGTAAGTAAATATTCGAGCGAGCGACGCGCGAGTGCAGGATGTCACCGACGATTGCGACTTTCAATCCTTCAATACGGCCTTTGTACTCGCGAATGGTCAACGCATCGAGCAGGGCCTGCGTCGGATGCTCGTGAGCGCCGTCGCCGGCGTTGACGATAGGCGCGTTGGTCATGCGCGCGAGGTGCAGTGGCGCGCCGGCCATCGAATGACGAATGACGATGCAATCGGGCGCCATTGCTTCGAGGTTTCGCGCCGTGTCGAGCAGTGTTTCGCCTTTCGTGACGCTCGACGTGGAAACACTGACGTTCACGGCGTCGGCTGACAGACGTTTAGCAGCGATCTCGAAGGAAGTTCTGGTCCGTGTCGAGGGTTCGAAAAAGAGATTGATAACTGTGCGGCCCTGGAGAGCCGGTACCTTCTTAATATGGCGTTGGGAAACCTCGCGAAAGGTTTCGGCGGTGTCGAGTAAGTGATTGATCTCTCCGGCCTGGAGCTCGCGAATGCCTAGCAGGTGGCGACGGTTAAAAGTTGTCTGCATTCTGTTTTGAACTTAGTACTTCTTACTTGGCAGTTGGTACTTGACACTTGGGTCGGGT
>JAICQI010000665.1 GCA_025937955.1 Pyrinomonadaceae bacterium | reverse complement strand
TTCGAGGCGGGCAGGACGATCTTTTTGAAGCCAAGTGCCTGCGCCTCGCGCGCGCGCACTGACGCCTGCATCGCGCCGCGTACCTCACCCGTAAGACCGATCTCTCCAAACACGGCCGTGTGCGGATCGACAGTCGTGTTCTTGAAGCTCGAAACAATCGCAGTGACCACGCCGAGATCCGCCGCCGGCTCGTCGACTTCCAAGCCCCCAGCGATGTTGACAAACACGTCGTCGCCAGTAAGTTGCAGACCCCCGCGCTTCTCGAGCATCGCTATTAACAACGCGACACGATTCTGGTCCAGGCCCTGAGTCATGCGCCGGCCCGTCCCATATTTTGTTCCGGAGACGAGTGCCTGAATCTCGACCAGCAACGGTCGAGTGCCTTCCATGCAAGCGGTGACGATCGAACCCGCCACGTTCAGCGGGCGCTCCTGCAAAAACATCTGCGATGGATTCGCCACCGGCATCAACCCGGCGCCGGTCATCTCGAACACACCCACCTCATTCGCAGCTCCAAAGCGGTTCTTCACCGCGCGCACGATGCGATGGTTGTGATGCCGCTCTCCTTCGAAGTAGAGAACCGTATCGACGATGTGTTCGAGGATCTTTGGACCAGCGATCGCGCCTTCCTTCGTGATGTGTCCGATCAAGAAGATGGGAATCCCGCGGTTCTTGGCAAGCACCAGAAACTGGTGCGCGACCTCCCTTACCTGTGAAACCGATCCGGGCGCTGATTCGATCGCGCCGGAGAAAACCGTCTGGATCGAATCGACGATGATCGCGCGTGGCTTTAGCCGCTCGATTTCCTTGATGATGTTTTGGAGGTTGGTTTCGGGTAGGAGATAGACGTTCTTCGCTTCAACCGCGAGTCGCTCGCCACGCAACTTGATCTGCCGCTCCGACTCTTCGCCGGAAACGTACAGCACGAGCGCGCCGGCGCCGCTGAGTTTGTCGGCGACCTGGAGCAACAGCGTGCTCTTGCCGATGCCCGGATCGCCGCCGATCAAAACGAGCGTGCCTGGGACGATACCACCACCGAGCACGCGATCAAACTCCGTCACGCCCGAAGGAACGCGAACGTCGTCCTGAGATTCGATCTCGGTGAACGGAACGGCGGAAATGTCGCGAAGCTGAAAGCCATTGCGCGTGCCGGAGCGGCGCGCCTTCTCTTCAACGAGTGAGTTCCACTCACCACATTCGGGACACTTGCCGAGCCACTTCCCGGTCGTGTGCCCACAGCCCTGACAAACGAATAATGTTTCTTTTTTCAATCCGTCGCATTCTACAACAACTCTTTCACATTCTCAGTCGGACGCCCGAGCACCGCGCGGTCTCCGCGTTCCACGATGGGTCGTTGCAGTAAGTCCGGATGTTCGATCATCAACGCGATCAACTCGCTGTCGCTGAACTTGTCCTCGGCCAATCCGAGTTCCTTGTAGATCGGCTCGCTCTTACGCAGCAGATCCCGCGGCTTCAAGTTCATCTTGCGAATCAACTCGGTGAGTTTCTTGCGAGTTAACGGTTCAATGTAATAGTTGACCTTCTCAAACGAGACACCACTCTCACGGAGCAGCTTGTCCATTTCGCGACACTTCGTTCAAGTCGGTTTTTCGTAGATGGTAATCTTGTCTGCCATTGGTTCTACGGGAAAATCCCCCTCACCCTTGTTGCTTCCACCACTCTTCCAACCGCGAGAATGTAAGCGCCGGTGCGCATGTCAGTGTTGTAATGTTCCGCGGTCTCGTGCACTGAAGTGAATGCGGTGTTGATCGTCTGCTCGAGAGTATCGTTGATCTTCCGCTCCGACCAGAAGAACGAATACTGATCCTGCACCCATTCATAGTAACTCACCGTCACGCCGCCGGCATTTGCGAGAATGTCCGGAATAAGAAGACAGCCCGCGTCTTCCAACACTCGATCCGCTCCGGGCGTGGTTGGACCATTTGCCAGCTCGGCAATAATCTTCGCTTTTACTTTGCCGACGTTTTTCAGTGTGATGGCGTTCTCGAGCGCTGACGGCAAAAGGATATCGCAGTCATAACCGATCATGTCCTCCGGATCCATTTCCTTACAGCCCTTCAGTCCGGCCAGCGATTCTGTATCGTCCTTATGTTTTAACGCCTCGGCAATGTCGATACCACTGTCACAACAGACTCCGGCTTTCGAATCGCACGCTGCCACTACTTTCGCGCCATCTTCCGCAACCAGCCGGGCGATGTTCGCGCCCGCATTTCCGAAACCATGAACGGCCACGCGGGCGTCCTTCAAATTCATTCCTTTGACGCGACAAGCTTCACGCAGTGCATAGAGACAACCACGCGCAGTTGCTTCAGCACGTCCCTGTGAGCCGCCGAGCGATATCGGTTTGCCGGTCACAACGCCGAGCTCGGTGTGGCCACGCACCATCGAGATCGTGTCCATGATCCAGGCCATGGTCTGTTCATCTGTGTAAACGTCGGGCGCGGGAATGTCGCGATCCGGACCAATGATCGGCGCAATCTCGAAAGCATAACGGCGCGTCAGCCGTTCGAGCTCGTTCTGCGAAAGGCTCTTGGGATCACAGATCACGCCGCCTTTGCCGCCGCCATATGGAATGCCGACCGTAGCGCATTTCCAGGTCATCCACGAAGCCAGCGCTTTGACTTCGTCCAACGTAACGTTTGGGTGATAGCGAATGCCGCCCTTTGCTGGTCCACGCGCAATGTTGTGTTGTACGCGATAACCTTCAAACACTTGCACATCGCCGCCATCCATCTTGACGGGTATGGAAACGATCAGTTGCCGCTTGGCATTTTGCAAGACATCCCTCATCGAACGATCGAGGTCGAGGTAATCGGCTGCACGGTTGAACTGTTGTTTAGCGATCTCGAACGGATTTAGTTCTTCCTGCTGAAAGGCCTTTTGGGTAGCCATGCAATCTTGCTCCTGGGAAAGAAGTGGGACTGGGAGAGCGCAATAATCCTAAGTCGGGAGCGGATATGTTTCAAGGATGGGGAACCATCCGGCCCGCGTGGTGTCTAAGTAGGCCAGTTGACTCCCGCGACCCGAAGGCACCGGCAACCAGCGGAGGAACCGATGTTTAATAACCTGATTGAATCCAGTTCGCACGCTAAAGAATTCAAGCGGCGCGGATCGTTTCTGCTGTTTACCACTGCCACTTATGTCGTGCTCTTTGCAATCACAGGTGTAGTTAGTATCTACGCATACGATGCCCATCTCGATAGCCAGAACACAGAATTGGAGATCACTTTTGTGCCGCTGTCTACTCCGGAAGAGGCACCGGCTGAAATTCCCAATACGATTCGTCAAACACCAGACACCTCTGGTCATCAGCCCACGCAGTCCATACGGACACAGTTTATTGACAGTCCTGCTAATCCCAACAATCCGCCGGACGAAATCGGCAGGGTTGCTTCTGCGGTACCACCGGCGCAATCGAATTCGATTCTGGGACAATATAACGTTGATCCTCCTGGTCCACCGCCAGGCAGCCGCACAAGTGTCGTGGGAGGTACAGGCAATACATCCGTTGAACTGGATACACCGCCGCCACCGCCGGCGCCAAATCCCACGCCCGTGGTTCCCAGAGTTCTAAAGATCTCGACGGTTTTGAATAGCCGGGCGATGTCTCTGCCAAGGCCGAACTATCCGGCGATGGCGAGGCAGATACGACTTCAGGGAACTGTAACTGTGCAGGTGCTCATTGATGAAACGGGACGCGTGGTTTCGGCGAAGGGCAGTGGTCATCCACTTCTCGTTGGCGAAGCGCAGAAAGCTGCTATGCAAGCACGCTTCTCG
>JAICQI010000241.1 GCA_025937955.1 Pyrinomonadaceae bacterium | reverse complement strand
TCGACATGGAGAATGGGCTTGAGTTCACGCGGAACTTTCAAAATATTGACGCGCAGCTTGCCACCCTTCTTCACGAGTTTTACAAGCTCCAGACCCGCGAGAATCTTGTCGCCACGCGTATCACCTGTCAGCAACGCATCACGGCAGTTCAAATAACCTGGACCAGGACTTCTTCGATCGCGTCATCGCAGATCACTACGTGTTCTCCGGCAACGGCGAGCACGGCAACCCGGAACGCGAGTCGCTGGAGATGCTGTTGGCAGCTCGTGGCGATGAAAACTACCAGGTCCACATAACCTATCCGATCGCAGAGATTGATGCCGGGCGTAAAGCTGATTGGCAGAAGGAGCAAACCAAAGAGAAGAAAAAGAAAGAGAAAAATCCTGATAAAGAAGTTAGACCAAACTGGTCGCCCGCAAAACACAGCATCGCCAGTCTCCTGAAAGACAACCCAAAGTTCGCAAAGAAAATCCGCATCGTCCCCGAAGGCAAACCCCACCTGATCGACGCGTTGGCCGAGCTCAAGAAAAGGCCGTAAAGCCACAAAGAGGCACAAAAGACATTTGTGCTTTTTTGAGGCAATGATAGAATACGCCCCACTTCAAACAGCGGCCTCCCAAACGGTACTAAAATTTCTGTCAACAATTGTCGGTTATCCCAGGATCGGCGCGTACACATTTCTTCAGCTTTAAGGAGGAAGGCATGAGTTACTTAACGCGATTTCTTTCCGGATGCGCAGCGGTTGTCCTAGCCAGTCTTATCTTTGCAGTTCCAGTTGCTGCTCAGGTGACTACGGCCGACGTTACGGGCCGTGTGCTCGATCAAAACGGCGCCGCCGTTGCAAATGCGACCGTTACTGCTCGCCATACCGGCACGGGCCAGGAACGTAGCGCACAGTCAGGTGAGCAGGGAAACTACACGATTGCCGAACTGCCGCCTGGCAATTATGACATCACTGCCGAAGCCCCAAATTTCAGTAAGGCCGTGTTGAAAGGGCGTGAAGTTAATGTGGGCACGACGGTGACTGTCAACTTCGATCTGAAAGCCGGACAAATAACTGAGGTCGTTAATATCACGGCGGATGCTTTGCACATCGAAACGACGCGCTCCGACCTGGGCGGGGTGGTTACGCCCATTCAAGTCGAGAATCTACCGCTGTTGAATCGAACTTTCGCCGCGCTGTCCGTGATTATGCCCGAAGCGCGACCAGTCGGAAATTTTGACCCGACCAAGACGCGCGTCGGCAACGTCGCCTTCAATGGCGGCGATGGTCGCCAGGTCGACGTCAATGTGGATGGCGGAGACAACAAAGACAATGTGGTCGGCAGCTTGCTCCAGAATTTTTCTTACGAGTCGATTCAGGAATTTCAGGTGCTGCAACATCGTTGGACCGCGGAACAGGGCCGAGCGGTTGGCGGTGTAGTTAACGTCATTACCAAGTCAGGTTCGAACGAGTTTCATGGATCGTTTTTCTCAAACTTCCGCGACGAGAAGTTGCGAACGTTTGACTTCTTTGAGAATCAGAGAAAAGCAGCTACTCCAGACTTTGAGAAACCGAGTTTCAGCCGGCAGGAGATTGGCGGATCGATCGGCGGGCCCATTGTGAAAGACGATCTCTTCTTCTTCTTTGCGCTGGAGCGCTTTCGTGAAAGACAGAACGTTCCGGTGAGCCAGGCCGCGGCCGTGCAAATACCGTTGATTCCAGGTTCAAACTTCGTTTCCGAGATCCCAACGCCCTACGACGACACTTTGCTTACCGCCAAGGTAGATCACAATCTCAACGATAAGCAGAGCATGTTCTACCGTTTTGCTTATCAGAAGAACAGCTCGCCAAACGATCAGGTCGCCAATCCCGCCACTACGGATTTAACCGGTGGCAACACAGACGACAATAAGCTCTACAGCTTTGTTGCTAATCACACGTGGACGCTGAGTCCGGAAAAACTGAACCAGTTTTCGTTTCATTATCAGGACTTTAGTAATGCGATTCTGGGAGTGACAACAAACCCGCAGTTGCAGTTTCCGGGCGGCATTACCATCGGCGCAAATACTAACGTGCCGCAAGCTACCGAAGAGCGAAAGTTCCAATTTCGTGATGATTTCTCGTGGCAGTCAGGAAACCACGGGATGAAATTCGGCGTTAACTATATCCACACCGAATTAGGCGGGTTCTTCTTCTTCGGTTCGAAGGGCTACACCATTGCGTTCTTCGACTCACCGACGACGATCCAGAACAACACCAACGGCAAGTACCCGCAGGGATTTGCAACGCCAGGGGCGGTTCAGAATATTAGTTTCTCCGATGGTGAGGGAACTCACGATCAGACGATCCACCAGTTGGCGTTCTACTTTCAGGACGATTACAAGATCAGACGAAACCTCACTCTTAACCTTGGTCTTCGTTGGGATGCGAATATTGGCAACCTTCCCGACCAAACCAACAACCGCACCATTCAAATTCTGCAACAACTGAACCACCCACTTGCACGATCAATCACCTCAGATCCAGAGAAGCTAAGCCGGACTACTCCGAGCTGGACCGAGTTTCAGCCTCGCCTGGGGTTTGCCTGGGATCCGACAGGAGGAGGAGATACGGTAATTCGTGGTGGTTACGGGATCTTCTACGATCAACTTTTCCAGAACCTGACATTGTTTTCGTTGACGCAGACTAATCCGGTGCTTTACCAGACGATTCTCAGTCTGACGAACTCGGACGTCGGAGTTGGCCAGTTGCCCACCTTCCGTTTTGGAGTCGATCCACTGCCGCAGCCGCCACCAGGTTTTTCGATCTCGGATCTCGCGGTGGGCGGGTTCGGGCGCATTAACGATCCCGACGCCTCAGAGCCTTACGTGCAGAAGATTTCGATTGGATTCGAAAGGAAACTCAACGAGTCGATTACTTTGTCGAGTGACTATGTCCATACGCTCGGAATTCACGAACCGCGGGTTCAGGTGATTAATCCGCGCATTGAAAATATCTGCAACCCTGCGTTTCCGGGCTCTACTCCCGCCTCGCCGTTATGCGTTCGCGGTGTCAATAGCCGCGTGTTTGATCGGGCGTTTGTGGACGCAGGCCTGCCGGCAAATCGCATCGAGCAGATCAATATGATTGGAACCACGAACCGTTCGCTCTTCGATAGTTGGACCACAACACTTAGATGGCGTACCCGGAAGCACCTGTTTTCGGGCAGCTATATTCTGGCCAATTCCAGATCGTGGGGCGGTCAACCGGTTGCTTCGTACAGTGGCAACGGCATCGCGACTACTCCGGAGAATCAATTCAAGCCGGAAGAGTTTGGTCCAACGCGTCTGGACGAGCGGCATCGCGTGGTTCTTAGTGGCGTGTTCGAATTGCCGTGGGGATTTCAGTTATCTCCAATCATGCAGCTCGCCAGTTCCCGGCCGTTTTCGGCAAACACAGGACTCGACATTGATGGCGACGGGCTTGCCACGAACGACAGGCTCTGTGCCGGTGTCGATCCTCTGGCCGTGTTTGCCGTGCGGGGAAATTCGACGGCCATCAGGGACTTGAATCCCAGAGGTTGCGTGCAGGCGGACGTCAATGGCCTGAGAACGGGCCTCATTGTCGATTCGGCAGGAAATGTTACCGAACGAAGCGGTCGCTACTTCAACGTCGACTTGCGAGCGGCGAAGAACTTCAGGTTTGGCGAGCGAATGGCATTGAGTGCTTACATTGATCTCTATAACGTGTTCAATGTAGAGAACCTTTCGTACGCCTCGCGCCTGGCGCTCAGTCCAGCCACAGCCGCAGGAGCCTTCCTGCAACCGGTGTCGCTCTACGGCCCGGGCTTCGGCCCACCCGTCGGGCGCCCACTGACCGCGCAGTTGGGCTTCCGCTTTACGTTCTGAGGGCACTTAATCGAAAGGGGGCTAATTATTCGTAGGGGTGGCATCGTGCCACCCCTATATACTAGGGGCATGGTTCCTGATTTTGTTGATCGTCACTCGATCGTACGCACAATCTGGGGCAACCCGGATCTTGTGCTTCTTATCTTCGCGGGTTCGGCGGCCGAGTTTGCACTCAACCGCGCCGTCGATTGGCTTTTCTTTACTGGTGAGATTCCACGCGATCCAATTGGACGGCTCTTTTCCACGGTTCGTTACGCTCAGGAGATTGTGTTTGTAGATGAGGAGAAGGCGCGACGGACGCTGGAGCGCATAAACGCGAGACATGCGTCGGTCGAGCAGGACCGTGGGCAGACAATACCTGATTGGGCTTTTCGAGACGTGCTCTACATGTTGATTGACTATTCTGAGCGTTCTTATACTCTCCTCAACAGACCGCTCTCAGAATCGCAAAAGAGAGATCTGTTTGAAGTGTTCCTACGCATCGGTGAGGCGTTACATATTCCGGAGTTGCCGAAAACATATGCCGAGTGGAAACTGGATCGTCACCGCCATCTGGTACGCGACCTGAATTACAGCCAACATACCGCCATGCTCTACCAGTCGTACCGCCGGCATCTTGGAATCTGGCGTTACTACTTGCTCCTCGAAGTTCAGGCCCTATTGGTACCTCGCGAAGTCCGCCGCCTGCTCCGTCTCAACTCCAACCCGCTCATCTCCGGCCTGGCGCAGGTGTACGGCCTGATCGACAGCGGCAACCTCCAATCGTTGGTCCATACCGTACTAATCCCACCACGCTATTGGGCTGAGGTGCGACAGTTCGACCGAACAGCGTCCGCCGTTTGAGTTGATGTTTTGTCTCATTCTCCCAGGCTTTAGCCTGGAACTGTAAAGGGTTTTGAGCCGAGCAGGACTCGAACCTGCGACCCACTGGTTAAAAGCCAGTTGCTCTACCGACTGAGCTATCGGCCCATCTACATGCAGAGAGCACGCGAGGCGTGCTCTTTGAGGAACTTCGAGGGGCATTCTACCGAACGCGAAGGAGATTGTCCAAAACGAGCCACAGATCTTCACGGAACAGGACGGATAATCCGCATTCATCCGTGAAAATCTGTGGCGCATATACTCTTGAGTGATGGAACAATTATTTCGATGGGTGTTGATCGAGGGAGCGATCGGTGGCGCGTTTGCAATGTATTGCCTTTGGCGCACTGGGCTTGTACGGCTGGCGCGGTGATGCGAAGTGCCTGCATCAGTTATGATTGGGTGGTGGCGGCCTACATCTTTATTTACTATCGCGTAGCCAGCCGCCAAGTGCTGAATCCTGAACGATGATCGTTTGCATGCGTTCGGGGCCGGTGGAGACGAGCCCGATCTCGACGCCGATCTGTTTGGAGAGAAATTCGATATAGCGACGCGCGTTGGTGGGAAGGGAGCTGATCTCCGTCATGCCAAGCGTTGAGCTGTGCCAGCCCGGCAGCGTGGCGTAGACAGGTTCGGCGCGTCGCAGATCCTGCGAAACCGCCGGCAGCGATTCACACAACTTGCCGTCGAGTTTGTAACCCGTACAGACTTTGATCTCATCGAGCGTATCGAGCACGTCGAGCTTAGTTAACGCAACCGACGTGAACCCGTTGATCTCAGCGGCATAGCGCGTCGCAAACGAATCGAACCAGCCGCAACGTCGCGGCCGGCCAGTCGAAGCACCGTACTCACGACCACGCTCGCGAATCATCTGGCCCAACTCCGCTTCACCTTCGAGCATTTCAGTCGGAAACGGTCCTTCGCCAACGCGCGTTGTATACGTGCGCACGATGCCGAGCACGCCATTCAGCCGGTTGGGCGCGAGACCCGTGCCGGTGATCGCGCCTCCAGCGACGGTAGTTGACGAAGTAACAAACGGATACGTGCCATGGTCCACGTCGAGCAACGTGGCCTGCGCGCCCTCGAGAAGTATCGACCTGCCTTCCGTCGCGGCAATGTTGAGATAGTGCGTGGTGTCGGCGATGAATGGGCCAAGCCGCTCGGTCAGGACCGACATCTCGTTAAAGATCTCGTCGGCACTGAGACGCTCGCCACCGTAAGCTTCGATGATGCGATTCGCATCTTCGAGGTTACGCTCGATACGCGAACGCAGCACGTCCGGCACAAGGGCATCCGCCGTGCGAATGCCGCGCCGGCCGGCCTTGTCTTCGTACGCCGGACCGATCCCGCGCAACGTAGTGCCGACTTTTTCGTTACCCAGACGCTCCTCGCTGGTGTGGTCCAGCGCGCGATGATAAGGAAAAATTAGATGTGCGCGCGAGCTGATCTTCACTCGCTCAGGTGAGACTTCGATGCCCTGTTGCGTAAGACGATCGGCTTCGACGAAGAACGCTTTCGGATCGATGACCATGCCGTTGCCGAGCACGCACGTTTTGCCACGGTGCACGATGCCCGACGGTAGCAGATGCAGCACAAACGACTGGTCGCCGACCTGGACCGAGTGACCGGCGTTGTGACCGCCCTGATAGCGCACGACGATCTCGAAACGCTCCGCGAGCAGATCGACGATCTTGCCTTTACCTTCATCGCCCCATTGGGCGCCGATGACTGCGATTACTTTCGACATGGGCCACGGATCTACACGGATTAAAAAAACGGATCTCGTTAGAGCTTTATCAGTTCCTGGTACAGTTCAAGGTATTTCTTTGCGGCGGCGGCCCAGGAATTATCGACTAACATTCCATTGTGTTGAATCTTGCGCCAGTGCTCGGGCCGCGCATAAAAGTAAAGTGCCTCGCGTATTTTATCAAGCAACGCGCCTGCGTCATACGGTCCAAACTTGAACCCCGTGCCTGTGCCGTCAGCCGGATCGAAGTGTTGGACCGTGTCGTCCAGGCCGCCTGTCGCGCGCACAATCGGAACAGTGCCGTAGCGCATGCTGTACATCTGATTCAGGCCACAAGGCTCATACAACGAAGGCATCAGGAACATGTCAGCGCCCGCTTCGATCTGGTGCGGGAGCGGCTCGCCTGCGAAACCTTTGTAAATGCCAACCTGCCTCGGCGCTGCATCGTGCCAGCGCTGGAGGAAGTCCTCATACTCCTTAGCGCCCGCGCCGAGGGCGATGAAAAACGATCCGGTTTCCAAAATCTGTTGGGGAAGTTGGCGGATCAGATCGTAGCCCTTCTGACCGACGAGTCGCGAAATCATAGCGATGATCGGCCGGTTGGGATCCTCAGGAAGGCCAAAGCGTCGCAGCAGATCGAGCTTGCACTCACGCTTACCCGACAGATCGTCAGCCGAGAAATTGGCAGCGATGTGCGGATCGGTTTCAGGATTCCAGATGTCGTAGTCGACACCGTTCGTGATCCCCGCGAGACGATCGCGCCGCGAGCGCAACAACCAGTCGAGCCCATGACCTTGTTCCGGCGTCTGAATCTCGTATGCGTAACGCGGGCTCACGGTTGAGAGCGCATCAGCGGCGATGATTCCTGCTTTCAGCGCCGAGGCATTCCGGTCCAGTCGGAAGTCGTCGTTTTCGGGTGGATCGCCAAAGCCGAGCCACCAGAGATCGCCGGCATCGAAGAACCCCTGATAGCCGACGTTATGAAGTGAAAAAAGGCTTCTGGTGTTTTGGAAAAAGGCTTCATAACGGCGGCGCGCGCGCAGCTCAGCCATCGCAAAGCCACACGGCCAATCGTTTCCGTGTACGACGTCAGGCTGAAACCTCAGATGTTTGAGCAGAGCCAGGGCAGCGCGCGAGAAGAAAGCGAAACGAATGTGATCGTCGTTGTGACCGTAGATTGCCGGGCGCGAGAAGAACTCGTGCGCTTCGAGCAGGTACGTTGGCGCTCCCGCCGCATCGCTATACCAAAAGCGAACGTGATGCACCTGCCCGCGCCACTCGACACGAACATTCTCGACAGAGCCGCCGTTCAGCAACTCGCGATCGACCTGTTCATATAAAGGGAGGATAAGCTTTGCGTCGGCGCCTTGTTCGATGAGCGCCTTTGGCAACGCGCCTGAGACATCGGCCAGCCCGCCAGTTTTGGCAAAAGGCATAGCTTCAGAAGTCAGGATGGCGACACGCATACGTTGATGTGATGGGATCTAAGGATGGTTTTGTAGGGGTGGCCCTCTGTGGCCGCCCCAGCGGGGCACACAGGGGCGGCCACAGAGGGCCCCCCCTACAAATGGCGTAGTTAGCTTTGCATGGATGA
>JAICQI010000058.1 GCA_025937955.1 Pyrinomonadaceae bacterium | reverse complement strand
TGTTGCCTCAAACTTTTAATTTTTTTTAATTACTTTACCCTGTTGTTGTTTGGGGGGCGCCCGCGGGGGCCCCCCCCTTTTTAAATTGTGGGCGGGGGGGGGCGGCCCCGGGGGGCCCGCCCCTACAAATTCACCCATGTACCAACATTCTGTGAGAGTGCTTTTTGATGAAGATAATTCGCGCAGGCGACGTCTTCGATTGCGAGACCGAGAGATTTGAAGAGCGTGATGTCGGTTGGAGAAGTGCGTCCGGTTTGGGAGCCGGTTAACAGTTCGCCGAGTTCAGCGATAATGCTTTCCGGTGCAACGACGCCTTCCTTCGCGGCCAGCAGGTAATCACCCGATTCATTCAATGCAGACTCGCGACGATCTACGAAGATCCATGCAGCGCCCATCGTGCCAGTGTCGATCTCACGCGAGTTGGGTGAATGCGTGCCGATCGCGTTTATGTGCGCACCAGCAGAGATCCAGTCCTTATCAATCACCGGTTCCAGCGACGAAGTCGCGGTAACAACCAAATCTGCGTTCCGCACAGCTTCCTCATTTGTGCGCACAGCCTCAATGGGAAACGGAAACCGCGGCTGCATCTCGCGCACAAGCTCAACCGCGTGCTCAAAGTTCCTCGCAACCACGCGCGCCTGTTTGATCGAACGCACTAACGCCAGCGCCGCGAGATGCGTCCGCGCCTGAACGCCTGCTCCGACAATCGCCAACGTCTCGGCATCTTCACGCGCAAGTAAACAAGTCGCTACCGCTGACACCGCTGCGGTGCGAATCGCAGTGATCTCCGAAGCATTCATCAGCGCGAGCAATTCGCCAGTCTCGCGACTGAACAACATCACCGCACCCTGGTGCGCATCTTTTCCAAGCGCGGGATTCCCAGGAAAGACGCAGATCGCTTTGAGTCCAAACGCGCCCTGCTCGCCAGTGCGATACGCGGACATCAATCCGAGTAAGCCGCGCGCTTGCGGCGGACGAATTATCGTACGCAGTGGTTGGAAAATTTCATCGCGCGCGAGTGCTGCCAGCGCATCGGCCATCAACTCGATGCAATCCCGCATTGGGAGAAGCTCTCGAATCTGCGCGCTGTCGAGAATAAGTATTTTCATTGTTGATCCATCAAGGGCTGCGCGGAAGATTACCCCAAAAGGTAACTCAGCTCACGCAATCCGCACGGAATGGTTAACGTCAAGCGAGCCATATTTAGCCTGAGTATCGATAAAACTGCAAAAAGCCGCAGTAAGCCAAGCAAGGAAGTATTGGCACACACCTTGCCAAAAGAGAGCACGAAGGTAGTAGGGAAGAAAAAGGGGCTCGTAAGGAATGAAAAAGGGTTTAGTTAGTATTTTCTGTTTGTTGGTTTTGACATTGACAGCGCTTCCAATTGAAGCCGGAGCACAAACGCGTTACCGCCGATTTGATAGCTCAAGGCGGTACGAACAACGAGTTCGGAATTACCGTGACGGAGATCGAGTTTACAGCGGACGACAAGATCGACGGTGGGATCAAGACAGGTGGGATGGTGACAGGTCGTTCTGGGATCGACATCGAGATAAGTTAACCACCGCTATCGGAGCTGGCGCGGGAACCGTAGTAGGCAGTGCGGTGGGTGGTAAGAAGGGCGCAATCATTGGCGCGATCGTAGGTGGAGCTGGATCGGCGCTCTACACATACAAACTGAGGGATAGAAACAGGCGACGCTACTAAGCTGTTGCACTAAAGATCGGTCACACATTGCAAGATGAGTGGCCTTGTAAGGGCCCGGATGTGAAGGGGAGAGCACGTCCGGGCTCTAACATTTTGTATGGTCTTTGGTTTTGGGTTTTTGGTCTTATAGTTTAGTTTCCAAGACCAAAGACCCAAGATCAAAGACCCAAGCCCAAGATTCAACCTTTATGTGGCTATCCTCATTAGCCCGCTCACCTTGGTTTCTGTTATATAGATACTTACCCACTTATCAGGCTTGTCGGAGACTCTGATGGAATTCCAGGAAAACATTCTCGGTCTGATCGGAAATACGCCTTTAGTCAGGCTCAACCGGTTGGCTCGTAACGTAAAAGCGCAAGTGTATGCAAAGATGGAGAACCTGAATCCGGGCTACTCAGTTAAAGACCGGATCGGCGTGGCCATGATCGAGGCCGCTGAACGCGAGGGCATACTCAAACCCGGCGGCACCATTATCGAAGCGACTTCGGGAAACACCGGCATCGGTTTGGCGATGGCCGCTGCTGTCAAAGGTTATAAATGCATCTTCGTGATGACAGACAAAGCTTCGGTCGAGAAGTCGCGCTACTTGAAAGCGCTCGGCGCCGACGTTGTCATCACTCCAGTATCCGCGAAACCGGGAACTCCCGATCACTACGTCTCGACCGCCAAGCGTATCGCTTCGGAAACTCCCAACTCCTTTTATCCCGACCAGTATTCGAATGTGGCAAATCCCGAAGCTCATTACCGCACTACCGGTCCGGAGTTGTGGCGTCAGACCGAAGGCAAGATCACTCACTTCGTCGCCGGACTCGGAACCGGGGGCACCATCTCGGGCACTGGCCGGTTCTTAAAGGAAAAGAACCCGGCGATCAGGATCATTGGCGCCGATCCGTACGGATCGATTTTCAAGACCTACAAAGAGACGGGAAAGATCGTCGAAACGACTCCGTATCTCGTCGAGGGAATCGGGCAAGAGATCGTGCCGGCTAATGTGCACATCAAGTACGTTGACGAGGTGATCAACGTTACCGATCGTGAATCGTTCGAGATGTCGCGGTTGTTAGGCCGGATGGAGGGAATCTTCTGCGGTGGATCTACTGGCACCAATCTCGCCGCCGCGCTGCGAGTAGCGAGCACCCTGGACGAAAACGCCATCTTAGTTTTTATTGTTTGCGATACCGGCGAACATTATTTGACGAAGCATCACTCAGACGAGTGGCTAAAAGAGAAGCGCTTGCTGGAGCCGCAAAAGATCACCGCAGGTCTGATCAGCGGCACCAAGAAACCGCAGGCGCCGAAGTCTTTGATTTTTGCAACCCCGGTCGACACTGTCGCATCGGCACTCGAAAAGATGGACGACCTGGGTTTGACGCAGATTCCGGTGCTTGAAGAAGGACGAGCGGTAGGTTCGTTGCGAGAGAATCGAGTGTTGGCAAAAGTGGTACGTAACAGGGAACTGCTGAATTCGTCGGTGACTGAAGTGATGGAGGCGAGTTTCCCGACAGTCGATGTTGATGCGAGTTCTTCGGAGGTAACGCGACGCTTGCAAACGAGTCCGGCAGTGCTGGTCGAGGAGTATGGCCGGATCATTGGCATCATTACTCGTCACGATGTGCTGGAAGTGAGGAACGTAGGTCAGTAGCAGCGATCGTCAATCACCACGGCACAGGGCCGTGGCATGGTGTATAGCAGCGATCGTCAATCACCACGGCACAAGGCCGTGGCATGGTGTATAGCAGCGATCGTCAACATCCACGGCACAGGGCCGTGGCATGTCTATGGCAAAAGAAGAAAAACTTTTGGCGGCCAATCGTGCGGCCTTCCACAATTATCATATTTCGGATAAATACGAAGCCGGGCTTGTCCTGACAGGCACCGAAGTAAAGAGTGCGATGAATGGTCGCGTACAGTTGAAAGAAGCTTACGTTTCTGTGCGCGAGGGCGAGGCGTGGTTGTTTAATGCACACATTTCGCCGTATTCTCATGGCAACCGCGAGAACCACGATCCACTGCGGACTCGCAAGCTGCTGCTTCACAAACGTGAAATATCCCGACTGGACGAAGCCACAGCCAAACAGGGAATGACCCTTGTTCCCACGCAGCTCTACTTAAAAAACGGCCGGATTAAAATCGAAGTGGGCGTCGCGCGCGGTAAGAAGTTGTATGACAAGAGAGAGGCCGAACTGAAGCGAACGGTGGAGCGAGAAACACGCGTCCAGTTAAAAGAGCGTAATAGATAATAAATTAGACAGCAGGTGCAGTTAGCAGGTGCAGGCTCACGTAATGTTCCGGCCGCTGCCCACTGAATTCTTATCCAGGAGAACCAACCTACATGCAAGTTGAAGCCAGCCGGGCATCCATCGACGAGCTTGACGTGCAAGCTCTGGCGGTTACTGTTTTCAAAAGTGAGAAAGCCGATGAGGGCTTTTTGAGGAATCTGGACGAACTATCCGGCGGCCTTGTGCGCTCTGCACTCGACGCGGAAGAGTTCGGCGGCAAAGAAGGAGAAACGGCTTACTTCCACCTCGTCGGAAACAACAAACTGAAGGCGCGCCGGTTACTTCTCGTCGGCGTGGGTGAAGCGAGCGATTACAAACCCGCAAATGTTTCTCACATGGCGGGAACTGCTGTTCGTTCCCTGCGCAGTAAGAACGTTAAGTCAATCGCAGTACTCCCGAGAGCTTCCGGCGATGCAGGTGAAACTGCCGCCACTGCCGTCCAGGGCGCATACATCGCACTGTTCGATCCTGATAAATATCGCACGGTTGAAAAAGAAGAAAAGAAGATCGACCGTTTGGTTGTCGTGATCGAGGGCGCTGACGAGGGCGCACTTCAGCAAGGCGTAAAGGTTGGAGCGATTGTTGGTGAGTCAGTGAACTTCACTCGTGATCTCGCCAACGAGCCGGGCGCTTACATGACGCCAACCGACATGGCGGAACGAGCTCGCGAGATTGCGAGCGAGTTTGGGCTGAGTGTTGATGTGCTCGACGAAGCGCGCATGGAACAGGAAGGCATGGGATCCTTGTTGAGTGTCGCGCGCGGTTCGGACGAACCAGCCAAACTGATTATCTTAAAGTACACGCCGGCCACTCCGCCTTCCGACAACAAGGAGTTACTGGCGTTTGTTGGTAAAGGTGTGACGTTTGACTCCGGCGGTATCTCGCTCAAGCCCGGCGAGAACATGGAATTGATGAAGTATGACATGACGGGCGGCGCGACAGTCCTGGGAGCGATGCGCGCGATTGCGCAGTTGAAGCCGCCGATTCCGATTCTGGGAGTTGCGCCTTGCACGGAAAACCTGCCGTCGGGCAAAGCGACCAAGCCGGGAGACGTGGTGAAGGCAATGACCGGCAAGACGATCGAGATCATCAACACCGACGCTGAAGGCCGGCTGATCCTCGCTGACGCGATCGCTTATGCGAAGAAACTCGGCGCTACGAAGGTGATCGACATGGCGACGCTCACGGGCGCTGTGTCAGTCGCGCTTGGTGATGTGAACGCCGCCGTGCTGGGAACCGATCAGGCGTTGATCGACGAGATCATCGCGGCGGGCAGGGAAGTGGGCGAGAAGTTCTGGCAATTACCGCTCGACAAGGAATACTCGAAACAGATCAAGTCAGATATCGCGGATATAAAGAACGTTGGGGGGCGCAAGGCGGGGACGATAACCGCTGCGGCATTTCTCAAAGAGTTTGCGGACGGCATCTCCTGGGCGCATCTCGACATCGCCGGGACCGCTTGGGGCGACGATGCCAAACCGTATCGTTCGAAAGGTCCGACGGGAATCGCAGTCCGAACTCTCCTGCGCATCGTGGATCGCGCCAGTCGGAAATAGAGCACCTAAAAGGGAAGAGGAGCGCCAGAAGTAACAAGTCAGGAAGAGGGGCTTGCCCCCGCTGATCGAGTTCAACGAGCGGGGGCAAAACCCTCTTCCTGACCTGTTTACTTCTTCTGAGGTGTCGTAAGTGGTAGACAGTAGGTGTCCACGTCTGTTCACACTTGTAGACACTGCCGGATTGCATTAGCCAGTTTTTGCTGCATTTTCGATAAATTGCTGAGTGGCATGAGGCTTGTACTAGGCAGAGACAACTAGCCAAAGGGTGCGAGTCGCCTTAGTTATACCGTCCTCGCCCCCTCGAATGCCGCTCGAGGTTATTTTCCCGGCTCCCCTTTGGCACCCCCCTTATGCCAAACCACCATCTCAGTAGACTGTAATACTTGCACGCGGTGTTATACTTCCAAGGCGAGTGACGCGGTGTCCTCAGGCAGCCCTTGGCATCCATCGCTGGCTTTCGGAGTTTAGAGAAGCACAGTGATTGACTACTACAGAATTTTGGGCGTTAAGACCAATGCGTCTCAGACCGAGATCAAATCGGCCTACCGGAAACTTGCGCGAAAAAGTCATCCAGATCTGAATCCCAACTCTGAAGCGGGCCGCCAGTTTGCCCTGCTCTCAAAGGCTTATCACACGCTCATCGATCCGCAGGAGCGTGCTTACTACGACGAACAATTGAAGGCGCAGAAGAATCGTAGCTACTCCATTCTCGATTCGAATAATCCCCACGCGAAACGGGCACGCAATCTGGCGGTTCAGGCAAAGTGGGATCGTTTGGTCGACGAAGTGTTGGAGCGCGACCGTCAGGAAAACCGGGAGCGCCAGCGGGCGGTGTTCACCACTGTCTCACTGTTTGTATCGACGTTCTTTCTGGCGATGATGCGGCCGCAGTTGTGGCATGTTTTTTCGACAATGGGCCGTGTCGTGGTGTTGACGTTGTTTGTGATCGGCGTTTGGCACCTCGCGAATCGCCTGCGCGAATACCTGGAGCATTACACGTACAAGCCAAAGCCAATCCAGGGATCGATAATCCGGCAGGAGGCATTACCGGAACAGCCGTTTACACGCTTCTCCGCTTATACATTTCTCCTTGTCGGTTACGCTCTGAGCCTTGGTATCGGTTTATACATTGGTTCGCACCTGCAGGACCTTTTCGGTGACATGACGCTGCTGTTTCGCGATCGCGTTATCGCCGTGCAGTCGAGCATCATTCTCGATCTGATTTTCTATCCTCCGATTGCGGTATTGATTGTAGATAGCGTCCACGGTCTGGCCTCCCGCATCGACTAGTTCAGCGATAAATCCCGTAAATTCTGGCAAATCCTCCAAACAGTGTTGTATAGTGTCCTTCCCGCTTACCGCCCAAACTAACAACAAAGGAGCACGAAAATGGCCAACAATGGGAACCAACGCCAGTTTCTTGCTTTGAAACTCGAGGCACTGAGTGAATCTGAGGTGGGCGAGGTTTTGGATTACGTCACCACAATGGAATCCAAAAAACGAGCCAGGATCGCGCCTTCAGTTGGAGAGGACGAGCTTTTGGCCACGCTGGCAGATGCTCGTGAAAATCGTCGTGCTCGCCAGGCTTTCGAATGGGAAGCAGTCAGGCGCAAAGCCGAAAAGCGAGCTGCGGCAAGAGTAGGCGCTTACAGTTGAATGAGGCCACAAAAAGGCACAACAAGCTCAAAAGTTAAATCCGCTTGTGCTCTTTGTGCCTTTTTGTGGTTATCCTCTTTGGTGATCTTTGCGCAGGATGCGCGCAGCCTCACTCCAACTCAACTCGAAATCCAAAAACAGCAGCAGCGTTTGGGCTCAAGTGATGTTGAGGAACGTCGCGATGCTGTGATGAGACTTGGCACCATGCGTCTGGCAGCGGCCTCGCGCGCAGCTCTTCCGGCACTGCAAGACGTGGCTGCCATCGTTCGTGTTACGGCTGCCAAAGCTATTCTCTCGCTCGGTAGTGAGGACAGTGTTCCATACCTGCTGCCGTTACTGAATGACAAAGACGAGTTCGTGCGACGCGAAGCGGCCTACGCGCTTGGCCTAACACGAAGCCGCAGCGCGACTGCTGCATTGAGCGAGCGATTGTTGAATGATAAGGAAGACGGAGTGCGAGGTGCGGCGGCGGTTGCATTGAGCCAAATCGGCGACGAAGCGGCGGTCATCGCGCTCGTTGGCACTCTCGCGCCGGAATTGTCTGTACCGGAAAAAAAGAAACGAAAGCGAGAACCCAACGTCTTTGTTCTTCGCGCTGCCGCCGTTGCACTCGGACAGATCAAGAGTCGCGCCGGCACTGCGGCACTAGTCTCGGCATTGAGTAACGAAAAGCTTCCCTCGGATGTACGGCGTGAGGCGGCCCGATCGCTGGGCCTCATCGGCGATCCATCTGCAGCTCCCGCATTGCGGACTGCAGCAACGGCAGCCGATCCTTTCTTAGCGGAAATAGCTCACCAGGCCTTAAGAAAACTAAGTCGTAGCTAAATGCAAAAGAGGCGGATCAGACTTCCTGATCCGCCTCCAATCCGTGTAACCGTGGGCCTAGTTTTCGATTTTCTCTCCGCGGCCGTGACCCTTTTTGGCGGCCTTCGAAACTCCCGGAATCGGCAATCCGACGCCACCTGACAACGACTCACTCGAACTATCGACTGATGCCGCGCCCTGTGCCATTTCGTGAATCAAAGCGCCGCCGGAGCTCTTCGAAAAGACCAGCCGGTTCTTTATTCCATCAACATCAACGTGCACCAGGTCGCCCAAACCGATCTGGCCCGTGGCCACCAGGTTCGAGAGCGGATACACCAGGAATCTTTCGACTGCCCGCTTCAAGTGACGCGCGCCGTACTTGTAGTCCAGTCCTTCCTTCATCAGCATGTCTTTCGCTGTTTCAGAGCACTGGAAAACGAACTTCGTTCCCGCTGATTGCATGATGCGATCCTGAACCGCCTGCAATTCGAGATCGAGGATCTGTCGCAGATGATGCTCTTTCAATGAACGGAAGACCACCACCTTATCGATGCGGTTCATGAACTCAGGCGAGAACTTGCGTCGCGCTGCCTCGACCGCCGTGCGATAAATCTTCTGGTCCACTTCGGTGTCGTTCGGAGTCTTCGAGCCCTTGCCGGGCGCGAAACCAATGCCACCTGAAATCAGTTCCGACATCTCGCGAGCGCCAAGGTTCGACGTCATGATCACCATCGCCTTGGAGAAGTCGACGCGACGATTGTCACCCAAAGTCAACGTGGCTTTGTCGAGAATACCGAGCAGCAACTGCCACAAACTATCGGAAGCTTTCTCAATCTCGTCGAAGAGCACGAGCGACACTTTCATGTCGTCGGTATGCATTCGATCGAGGTTCTCCTGGGTGAGCATGGGCGAGGTTTCGCGATGGCCCAGGTATCCCGGAGGCGAGCCAATCAGCTTTGCAATCTCGTGTGAGTGCTGAAATTCCGCGCAGTCGATTTTGACGACGGCGTTCGGATCGCCGTAAAGCACTTCGGCGGCAGCTTCGATCACTCGAGTCTTTCCGGAACCGGTTGGTCCCAGAAACAGCATCGTGCCGATCGGCCGATTTGGAGGATTCATGCCTGCCAGAAAAATCTGATACAGGCCACTCATACGCCTAACTGCGCGCTCTTGTCCCACGATCCGCGCGGTCAATCGCTCCTCAAAATCCTGAGCACGCGGGCTCTTTTGGTCGGGATCGAGGAAAACTGTACCTGTATTAGTCATATCTGTTCTAGTCACTTCGCATTCAGCTAACATCGGCTCGCTCCTTTGGGCGCCTACCGCCCAAATCTGTATCCCTAGCAAGGAACGATCCGCACATTAAATTGATGCACGTGCAACATCTTATGGTTCGCCAATTGACCCTGGACAGGGTTCAGTGAGGCGACCGGCTGCTAATGTTAACTACTCCCTGACATTTCCTGTCAAGATTTAACTGACAATTAATTGCACGTTTTCAGCCGCGAGTACACGGATAGACGCAGATCTAGTCGTAATATTCTAGCCCCAGGTGAGTGATCAGATCTTCGCCACGCAGATGTCGCAGCGTGTTTTTTAGTTTCATCAACTGAATGAAGATGTCGTGCTCCGGATACAACCCGGGGGCAGTTTGTGGAGATTTGAAGTAGAACGAAAGCCACTCCTGCACGCCCTTCATGCGGGCTCGTTGGGCGAGATCCAGGAACAGCGCCAGATCCAGGACGATTGGCGCGGCGAGAATCGAGTCGCGACAGAGGAAGTCGATCTTGATCTGCATCTTGTAACCGAGCCAGCCGAAGATGTCGATGTTGTCCCATCCTTCCTTGTTGTCGCCGCGTGGCGGATAGTAGTTGATCCTGACCACGTGTGAGAAGTCTTTGTACAGACTCGGATAGACATCGGGCTGGAGGATGTATTCGAGAACCGAGAGCTTCGACTCTTCTTTCGTCTTGAAAGAGTCGGGATCGTCAAGCACTTCGCCGTCGCGATTGCCGAGGATGTTGGTGGAGTACCAGCCGTGCAGGCCAAGCATGCGGGACTTCAGTCCCGGAGCGATGATCGTTTTCATCAGCGTTTGACCGGTCTTGAAATCTTTGCCGCAGATCGCGAGTTTGTTTTTATCTGCCAGAGACATCAGCGCCGGGATGTCGACGGTCAAGTTCGGCGCGCCGTTCGCGAAGGGTATGCCCGACTTGAGCGCGGCGTAGGCGTAGATCATCGAAGGCGCGATCGCTTTGTGGTTGTCGCGCATTGCCTGCTCGAAAGAGTCGATCGTTTTGTGAACTGAGTGTGGCTTTAAGAAGACCTCGGTTGAAGCGGCCCAGATCATCACGAGGCGCGAGCATTTGTTTTTGCGTGTCCACTCCGCAATCTCGTCGATGAGTTGTTGGGCGAGCTCAAACTTATTCTTTCCGGTTTTGACGTTCGTGCCGCTGAGGCGTTTCACGTAAGCCTGATCGAAGACAGCTTTCATCGGGCGAATCTTGCGCAGTGGTTCTTTGAGCTGGGCCAACAGTTCTTTCTCGAGCACGCCGGCGTTGAGTGCTGCGTCATACGCTGAATCGGGAAAGATGTCCCATGCGCCGAAGACGAGATCCTTGAGTTGGGCCAGTGGAACGAAGTCTTTAATCAGCGGAACACGATTGTCGGTTCTTTTACCGAGACGAATCGTCCCCATCTGAGTCAGGCTGCCGATGGGTTCTGCAAAACCTTTCTTGATGGCTTCGACACCGGCGATAAAAGTGGTGCTGACTGCGCCGAGTCCGACGAGTAAAACACCGAGCTTTCCTTCGGCTGGACTGATCTCTGGTTGCTTCGCGACTGGCATTGGTGGTTCTCCTATGAAGTTTTGAAGATGATACTGGCGACCAGGCGATCTGAACTGACAAATCTTGCGCATTATTGGCGACGCATTGCGCCCATGCAGCAACCCGACGCTATCGCGTTTCGGTACTGACCCGCTCCTCGGATCGCGCCGGCGACGAAGAATCGGGTCAGTACCGCAACGCGGTAGCGTCGGGTCAGCGTGACGGTTCTCGAGCGATGAGGCTTTTACGAAATTCGCGGGGCGTGGCGCCCGTGGCGATGCGAAAGGCTTTGGTGAAGTGGCTGCCGCTGAGATAGCCGACGCGCGCGCCGATCTCTGTTACGGACAGATCGGTTTCGGCGAGTAACAATTGCGCCCTGGTTGCACGAATGCCGGCGAGATAGTTATGCGGCGACGATCCGGTTAGCTTCTTGAAGAGCCGCGCAAAGTGGAACGGCGATAGATATGACGCCGCGGCCAGCGCCTTCAAGGTGAGATCCTGGTCAAGTTGAGTGTGCATCAGCTCGACGGATCGTCGAATACGCCGGTCCACCAGGCCCACGCGAGAGAGTTCGAGCTCTTCCGAGAGACGCGGCGCCGAGTAGTTTCGCAGCAGGTGGACCAATGCTTGTTCCACTAACGCGCGCATCACGATCTCCTTGCCTGGTTCCTCGCCGGAAAGTTCAGAAACGAATTCCGCCAGCAATGCGTTGAGTCGTTGATCGCCATGGACGTGTTCGCGCGTGAAGGTGACGATCGATTTAGGTGGTATCAATCGCATTGCTGTGGCGTGTTGAATCACCAGCGACGCCGAGAACGTCAGAAACAGAAGCTCAACCTGACGGCCTTTGGCGCTGACATTGGTATTCGGTTCAACAACGACTGATCCAGAGGCTGCGAGAGATGCGGGTTTGCCATCGACGTCGTAATCGACTTGTCCGCTCAGGGTCGCGAGCAGTGAATATCCTGAGGTTGCCCCGTTCTGCCAGATAAGCTGTTTGGCCCTGCGGTAGTAAACTGAAAAGTCCGGCGAGACGAAAAATCTGTTGAGCTGAGCCAGGGGACGAGTCATCGATGAGCCAGCATAGCGGCGGGATCGTTAGTAATCAAAGCCTCAATGCCCATCGCACGCGCGCGTTCGATCCAGGTCGGATCGTCCACTGTCCAAAGAGCGACGCGCAGACCGGCAAGTTTGGCTTTCTCCACGAGACTCTGGCGCGCGAGACGATGGTGTAGAGCGAGGTACGATGCGCCAACTGCGGTCGCTTGATTGACGAGGCTTTGGTCCAACAACACTGAAGGGGTCGAAAAAGATGGCTCGAAGAGCGCCGCCGTTTTGATACTCGCATCGGTCTGTTTGAGTATGGTAAGCGCGGGTAGCTTGAAGCATTCGACGATCACCCGTTCTTTCAAACCGTGTTCCGCGATAAGCCGGCTACAAGCTTCTGCTAGCGGTGCATATTCCTCCACCGAATCGCACTTCATTTCCAGACAAAGAGTCAAATTGTTTGACTCAAACAAGGTGAACAAGTCGCGTAGGCTGGGGACGGTTTCATTCGCGAACGATCCAGGCGGCAGGTTTTTCTTGCGCGCAAACCAACTACCGACGTCTACGCTCTTGAGTTCTGCCCTGGTTAAATCGGCGATACGTTGAGGTAAGCCAGCGGTGCGATGAAGTGAGTTGTCGTGGATAACGACCGGAACACGGTCTCGTGTTAAGCGAACGTCAAACTCGATTCCATCTGATCCAAGGGCGATGGCTTCGCGAAAGGCCGCCATGGTGTTTTCCGGCGCGACAGCGGAGGCGCCGCGGTGACCCATGATGAGCGGGGAGCTCATTGACCCAACGCTGCCGTGGTCGGCTTGGTAATTCGTTTGAGCTTGATATCAAACGTACCGTAATCGGTTTTCACTCGTCCGCCCACGGGAATGTGTTGCGCGTCGTCGGTGATCCACATAGTGAACTCACCCTTCTCGTCGTCGATCAGCCGTTCTGGTCCAAAGAGCTCCGGATTCACACGCAGCACGTTAACGCGGCCGAGAACGGTCTTCATTCGTCTTCGCTCAACCACCTTTACGGGTATCTTGTAAACACGGCCGCCATCGCCGATAAAGACTTCGAAAGTCTTTCCTACCTGGAGTGGGAGTGTGCGGATGAAGTAGATCGCTGAGAGGACGTCCTGTAACTGTCCCGAGAAGTCAGTGATCGCGTGCCGTGGTTCCGCTGACGGATTGTTCGGATCGCGCGAAGTCCAGGTCATCTTGCCTTTCGTTCGATCAAACGTTGATTCCGTGGTGCGAACTCGTTTGCCCTGCTCGTCGAGAATCGTCGTCCGTTGCACGGTGAAAGAAACTGGTTCGACTGTAGATTCGACGCGTTCACGAAACTTCAGATTGAACAGGCGAGGGAAGAAGCCTTTGCTGGCGACGTCGGCGCTGAGCGTTAAAGCATAGGGCTTTGATTTCGCAGAGTCAGAAGGTTCGTTCACGGGTGTCCGCGTCGCGCGAAACTTAAGCTCGGCGACGTCCAAATTGCGCAAAAGCGATCGCGAGAATTCAGCTTCGAAGTACAGCTCTTCGCCAAACTCGAAGTGTCGTGTCCCGGCGTGTGAATCGACACGCTGCGCGTGTGCGAACGGCAGACTGAGACCGATGACAATCGTGAGAAAGGCAATGCAGGAAAATCTTCGCAAGTTCATCAGAAGTAATACGTCT
>JAICQI010000833.1 GCA_025937955.1 Pyrinomonadaceae bacterium | reverse complement strand
TGATGAATATCGCGCCGCAGTTCGACAAAGCCAAAGTTGTCGGGATGATCGCGCAAGACGTCGACTCAGCATTCAAGATCCGGCGCATGGGTCCGGCGCAGTTCATCAGAAGTCACGCGCAACAACTCGGCGGCGCGGCAGTAGCCGAACAGGTTTATACAAACGCCGCGCGACAGTCAGACACGAGTCTGATGCTGCTCAGCCAATCCAAGCTTTTCAATCCAACCTCGCCAGGCATCTTCGCCGAGCATCTCTTCGGCGAAGGCGTTCCGGATCTGGAAGAACTCTTCGGTTCTCTCGATCTTTGCCAGTGTGATCATTGCTCGTCGGTTTACAGTCCGGCTGCTTACCTCGTCGATATTCTCCACTTCCTGATGAACCGTCCTTCCAGAACTCCAGGCCGCAGTGCGCTCAACGTCTTGTTTGGCGATCCAGACGACGCCCAGAGACGGCGACGATGGGACATCGGCGAGATCGAATTGACTTGCCACAATACCAACACCGCTTTGCCGCATATCGATCTCGTAAACGAGATCCTGGAACAGGCCATTGCACCCGCCGGCGACTTTCCCTTTCAGACTGAGAGCGAAATGGACGCTCTTGGTGCGAATCCCGAACACATCAATACGCAGGCTTACACAATTCTCTCGAACGCGATCTTCCCCTGGACGCTGCCGTTCAATCTCTTCGCCGCGGAAGCGCGTGCATATCTCAGCCAACTCGGCGTTCGCCGTTATCAGTTGATGGAACACTTTCGACGTGAAGGCGCCGCGCCTCTGCCAATCGACGTTGCCGCCGAGTATCTCGGTCTTACTCCGCGTGAACGCGCGATCGTCAACGGCAGCGCGAGCGAAACTACGCGCGAAATGTGGGGAATGTCGACGGCGGAGTTCAACCAGTTGCTGGCGAATCGTCGTGCCGTAGTCGTGCTTGAACGCTCAGGTTTGTCGTATGAAGAGCTGGTCCAACTGCTTGAAGTGGCACTGGTCGATCAGGGAAACGCTATGCGAGTCGAGTTCGCAGGCGCAGACTGCAATTTGTCGACGGCTACGATCAGCGGTTTGACC
The DNA here is from genome assembly GCA_025937955.1 of Pyrinomonadaceae bacterium. Classification (GTDB taxonomy): domain Bacteria; phylum Acidobacteriota; class Blastocatellia; order Pyrinomonadales; family Pyrinomonadaceae; genus PSRF01. The sequence goes on along the minus strand of JAICQI010000833.1, from coordinate 1,715 downwards.
TCTAATCGTCTCGATCGCATGCATCGTTTTGTTCGACTCCAGCGTAAACTCGGCTGGCCCATCCTCGAACTCGGAGAAACCTGCGCATCGCTCGGCATCACCAATCTCAACGACGATGCACTCACGCAACTCGCAGCAGTGAAACGTGTACGCGAAGCGCTGACTGCGCCGCTCGAAACGATACTCGCCTGGTGGTCACAGCGACTGAGTACGCGGGCAAATGGTCGACAGCCGTCGCTTTACGATCGCATCTTCAACGATCCAACAGTCAATCCGCCTGTAGTTGACGTCTTCCGGCTCAACGCGGGCCGTACTGAGCTGCAAATCTCAAATCTTCCGATTGCCGATCACGTGACCGCGATCTCGACGGCCCTCGGCGTCAGTTCTGAGAACCTTCAACTTCTCTTTACGGAACTTCCGAGCGATCGGCTGAACCTGGCGAATCTCACACGTCTCTACAAAATCGTCACGCTCGCGAAAGCATTGAAAATGCAGCTCCACGACTATGTCGCGTTGCGGACGATTACGGGAATAGATCCGTTCGACGGGCCCGCTGCTACCGAAACGTTTTTCAGCCAAACTCGCCTGGTCCGCGAATCAGGTTTTGGCCTGGAAACACTCGACTTTCTCCTGCGACACCGCACGACCGAGAGTTTCGACAATCAGGCGGTTGAAGTCACTTCACGAATTCGCGACGGCCTACTCGAGATAGCGGCCGATCATGAGTTTGCGACGGATCCCACCGGTGTTCGTACCGCTGAAAGTTTAGCGTTGATCGTCCCGGCGGAGATCGTGAATCGCGCGATGACGCTGCTCAACCTCACGTCTTTGGAAGACCAGGCAGACAGGATTGCGCTCATCAACGAACACTTCGCTCAATTCCTCGATCCTGCCGATGCCGTTCAGCAACTCGTGAATCCCGGTACGCTCGACACTCCGGCCGAGCGTTTCGATTATGTTCTGCAACCTTTGCTTGCCCATCTCTCACGCATCGCAAGTGAAGCACTGGTGATCGAAGGAGCAGCTTCAGCGCTTAATGTAAGTTCCGAAACTAGCAGCGCGCTTTTGCGTGACCTCGTAAGAGCACCTGACAATCCCGCCGAGCCGGTTCTCACCGTCTTGCTGGAAACAAATGAGTCGCCGGAGCAAATCGCAGCATTTCATCGTCTCTCGAAGACCGCAACGATTCTCAACGCGCTCAATGTGCCTGCTGCACACGTCGCTTTCACAATCAACAGAGGCGCGTCCGTGGGATGGCTCGATCTAAACGCTCTTCCTCTTACGCTGCAGGACACGACTGGTCCACGCTTCGAACAGTGGTTGGCAATGGTCACACTCTTTCGCGCGTCGGCAAAGTTTACCGACGGAGTCGCAGCACTCTTCGCGATCTTCAGCGATCTCGATAACAACCAGTTAACACGCAATCAGTTTCTCGATTCGCTGGCTCAACACACTGGATGGAACCGCAGCGACATCGAATTTCTAACCGGCTCACAAGGCTTCGACCTCGATTTCCGTGCCGGCTTTGCCAACGGCCAGTTTCTTTTGAGACTGAAACGGTGTTTCGAATTGTTAGTTGCGCTGGGCGTCGCGGCGCAAGAGGCATGGCAGTGGGCGGCGCCCGCGCCGACAGCCGACATCGCCCGCGCAATCAAACAAGCCGTGCGCGGCAAGTTTGACGATCGAATGGATTGGCTCGCAGCAGCCAAGCCGAT
>JAICQI010000138.1 GCA_025937955.1 Pyrinomonadaceae bacterium | reverse complement strand
ACAGGAATATGCGAGCAAGTTCAACGTCGAGGTCAGCCCGCCGCTCGGTTTCGAAAACACGTTCGCGATCCTCGTGCGCGGCGAGGAAGCCAGACGGCTCAACCTGAAGACGATCTCTGAAGCTGCTCCGCACACAGCGAGCTGGCGTGCCGGATTCGGCCAGGACTTCATGTCGCGCGCCGATGGTTATCCGGGTTTTTCAAAGACGTATGGATTGAAGTTCGCGGAAGTGCGGGAGATGGATTTGTCGTTGACTTACATCGCGCTCTCGTCACGTCAGGTCGACCTGATCGCCGGCAACTCCACTGAAGGCCGCATCGCCACGCTCGATCTATTTCAGCTCGCCGACGACCGCCGCTACTTTCCTCCGTACGAAGCGGTTTACCTGGTGCGGCAGGATTCGTTAACACGCGTTCCCGCGCTCCGGGAAGTATTGTCGAAGTTGGCGAATGCGATTTCGACTGAAGAGATGCGCCGTCTCAATTATGAGATTGATGGCAACAAACGTGATCCAAAGGAAGTTGTACGAGAGTGGCTGAGTGGGCGAGGGTTTTGAGCCACGGATAACACGGACTAAATCCGGATTTTTCGTGTTATCCGTGGCTATTTTTCATCTAACCGCCGCCGGTGTTATCCGGTGGATCGATCTTCCTTGGCTGGGCCTCAGTAGTAACCGGATCCGCTTCGGCGTCGCTGTCACCACCAGTGTTGTCTGGTGGATCAATAGGTTCGAGAGGTTGGTTATCTGGGTTCATTGTCTGATCTCCTTCTAGTTTTGGGAGTTGAACCAGTTGGATCAACTTTGTTAACGATAGTAAGCCTGAATGTCAGGCCTTGCGGCATATTGCCTAAAAACATCTGGGCTCCACTGTTGTTCTAACTTGTAACGCGTATTCTGCGCGGTTTTTAGTTGCTCTGCCGCTTTGACCGTGTCATTCAACTGCTGGCTGGCGCGTGAGGCAAAAATCCATGCACGCCATTCCGACTCGAGCTGTTCACCTCGTGCGAACCTGGCCTGGGCTTGAGTCGCCAATGTTAATGCGGTCTGGGCGTCATTTCCTTTCAAGGCAGCCTCAGCGCCAGCCAACAGCGCGCGGGAGTGTAGGCCGAAATCGCCTGCATTTGACGCGGCGTTGATTGCCTCATTGCAAAGTTTTTGTGCTTCCTTTCCTCCTCCGGATGAGGCTTTCACGACGCCCAGTAGAAACTGCGCCTGGATCGCCACATCCGACTTTTCGCCGCCCGTTTTGATGGCCTCATTCGCGGACGCCGTAGCCTGGGCCAGGTCGCCTTGACTGAGACTCATCTCAGCACGAACGAGATGAAGCTCCGGTACCAATTGCAGGTACTTTGACTCACTCGCGAAGAGCTCGTCGAGCAACCGCTTTGCTTCTTCAAACTGGCCCAGTCGCGCCAAAATCTTTGCACGGTTAGCCTTGCAGAAAGCTATGCGAAAATTGTTTCGGATCGTTTCGTAAATCTTGAGCGCGTTGTCGTATTGCTCCAGCGCTGCCGGGTATTTCTCCTCGTCCAGACGCAAGGCGCCAAATTCGAGATACGCATCAGCGAGAGCCGGCTGGCTGTTGCTCTGCTGAGCGTTTTCCAGCTTTTTATTCAGTGCATCTAGCGCGGCGGCGTACTCGCCCTTACGACGATAGGCGCGACCGATTTGCGTCAGGCATTGGCCGGCAATACGCGGGTAGTTTTCCTGTTGGAAATACGCAAACGCCTGCTGCACCATGCGCAAGCCTTCGTCGATGCGCAAGGTTTGAATGTAAAGCCCGCCGAGGTTCGTCAATCCTCGATGTTCTGTCAGCCTTCCTTTATTCACCCGAGCAAGCTGAATTGCCTGGGTCCAATACTGTTCTGCCTTCGGAAGGTCGCCTTTGGTCGAGTAGCTATTACCAACCTCGAGCAGACCATTCGCAGCGAGGTTCTCCAGGTTTTTCTGCTGCGCAATGGTCACTGCCTGTTGCGCATAGTTTTCGGCCTCCGCGTACAAACCCCGCGACGAATGGAGATAACTCAAACCAATCAATGAGGTGATCTGTTGGGCCTCGTTGCCCAACGAACGTGCCGCGTTGAGCGACTGCTCAAACTGCTTCTTCGCTTCGTCGTAGAGGCCGTTGTTACGAAAAAGAATGCCGCGCTGGCGATACACCTCGTTCAGGCCTTCGTTGTTACTGGCTGCCTGGTACAAGCGTTCCGCCTGGTCAAATCGTGCGGTCGCTTTGTCTGTGTCGCCCTTGCGCTGGTACACAATTCCCGCCCGCAGAAAAGCAGTCGCATACTGGCCCTTATTCAATTCGATTGCTTTGAGATAGTTTTCCAGGGCTTTGTCCAGATTGCCGTCGTTTTCATAGGCATAGCCGAGGTCGACGTACACGGGGCTCGATTCCGGCGTGAGTTTGACGATCTCGCCGTAAAACTTAATTGCGTCGCCGAAGCGTCTGGTTACGGTGGCGTTGATTGCGTCCAGATAGAGAGCGTCGAGCGGCGAAACGCGGGAACGATCGCCGGTGATGCTGGTGACGGCGAGCAATTCGTCTTTGGCGTGGTCAGTGTAATCAAGTTCGGTCCACGCTTGCGCCAAACGCGCCCGCGCCAGAGCGTAGTTGCTGTCGAGATCGATGGCTTGCGTGAGCGCTTTGCTTGCCTGGTAGTAGGCGCCGTTGTGCAGGTAGTCAGTGCCTTGGTTGTACCAGTGGAGCGCGGCGGAAGATGGCTGGTAATAAGTGCGTGGCCAGAAGTAAATGATGCCCCAGATCACGAGTCCGGCGATGACAAATGCAGGAATCACGGAGACGAGCGAGAACCGCTGGCGCTTCAGCGACATCGTTAACGTGGCGAACGCGTTGGTCGCGCGCTTAAAACCTTCGGTTGGCTTGTCTGTTCTGCTCGACACCGGCACGCCATTGCCGGTCAAACCCTGCAACGCCGCTTTCAAATCCTTCAGCATCTCGGCGGCAGTTTGATACCGCGCTTCGACGTTCTTTTCCAGCGCCTTGAGCGTGATTCGATCCAACTCAGGTGTTACCTGCGGGTTTATCTTCGACGGACGTTCGGGCGTGACGTGAATGATCTGCGCGCCAATCTCGAGCACGCTGCCGCCGGAGAATGCTGACTGACCTGTCAAACACTCATACAGCAGCGCTCCGAGCGCGAACAGGTCGCTGCGCCCGTCGATCTCTTTCCCGGTGGCCTGCTCGGGCGAGAGATAGAGCGGTGTTCCGACGATGACGTCGCTGCGGGTTTTGGTGGAGTAGATCGTGCGCGCGTCGAGATCCACGTCGCTGACGGGAGCGTCAAACAGGTGCTTCACCAGGCCGAAATCGAGCACCTTCACGTGACCGCGTTCGCTGACGAGCACGTTCGTAGGTTTTATATCGCGGTGTACGATGCCCTGTTCGTGTGCTTCTCCGAGCGCCTCGGCAATTGCTGAAACGATCTCGACCGAGCGACGCAGCGTCAGCCCTTCTTCGAGGAGGTCGCTCAACGACTTCCCTTTTACAAACTCCATCACGATGAACGGCTGGCCGTCCGTGGTCTCACCGTAGTCGTGGACCATCGCGATGTTTGGGTGATTGAGCGCGGAGACGGCGCGCGCCTCGCGGATGAAGCGAGCGCGGTAGTGACGATCAGTCGAGGTTAGAAACTTAATCGCAACTCGCCGCGCGAGATGGAGATCCTCGGAGAGATAGACCGCTCCCATACCGCCTTCGCCTAGCTTTTCGAGGATTCGGTAATGGGAGACCGTCTGGCCAATCATCGTGGGTCCGAGGACGTGGAATTGCGGGCAAATTGTGCGCTAAAGGACGCTTAAACTCAAGAACAGCGCCAAGCTTTGCCTCAAAAAATGAGCCACAAAAAAGCACCCAAGGCACAAAATGATTTAGCCCAAAACTTATGTCTTATGTGCCTTTCTGTGGCTAAAGATTATGTGCATCTTTGTGGCTAAAGGACGGTTTCGCGAATCTTCTTCTCTTGCGCCGCGCGGAAGTCGTGCAGCTTTTGCCGCAGCTCGGGACGGGTGTTGGCGAGAATCGCTACTGCAAATAGACCCGCATTAACAGCCCCAGGCTTCCCGATCGCGAGCGTCGCAACCGGAATTCCGGCGGGCATCTGAACGGTGGCCAGCAGTGAATCCATCCCATTTAGCGCTTCGCTGCGCATGGGTACGCCGAGCACGGGCAGCGTGGTGTGCGCCGCGAGTACACCCGCGAGGTGAGCAGCGCCGCCCGCCGCCGCGATCACCACTTCCAATCCGCGCGACTCCGCGGTCGAACCAAACTCAGCTGCCAGCGACGGTGATCGGTGCGCCGAGATGACGCGGCACTCGTGTTCGATACCAAAGTCAGAAAGCGTCTCATCAGCGTGACGCATCGTGTCCCAATCAGACTTGCTGCCCATGATGACTGCCACGAGCGGTTTCGAATTGTTTTTGCCAGCTTCTGTTTTCTTTGCCATTGTTATTCTCCCTGGTCCAACGAAAACCCGCGCTGGCCGTCAAATGTGTAGAGTCCTTCGGTTTTGATGAAATCGTATCCGGCGCCGGCAATGCGGCCGAGTAACGACACCACCTGTGCATGCGCGACTTTGCCGCCCTCCGATTCCGGCAGAAAACGACAACGCCAGTGATCGGAACAGAACGTTTCCTTGTGGCCAGCCGGCCAAACTTTCACGCCACGATTGCTGATCATCGTCAGTTTCACGCCCTCGCCATTTACTTTGCTGAGCGCGTCACCCAGATCGTCTGGCGAACCGCTGGTCCAATCGAGAAAAACGTCAACGCCGACGAGCTCTTTCTGCGCCGGCTTGCTGCTTGTGGCGGAAGCGTGCGACTCCTCGCCCTTGCTGTACTTCCGTGCCTTCAGGATCTGCGGTGTCTGTCCGAGGCGCGCGACGACAGCCTCCGCAAACTCCTTCGTTCCGACCTTCTGCTTGCTCACTTTTTCGTCGTAGATGTCGTAAGTGTGAATGCCGTCTTCGATCGTCCGCAACCAGGCGTTGTGAACGCGTTCGGCATGCTCGGTCAGCCCGACATGGACCAGCATCAACACCGCGCCCAGCAACAGTCCTGAAGGATTCGCGAGATTCTGACCAGCGCGTCGTGGCGCAGATCCGTGAATGGCTTCAAACATCGAAAGGTGCTCGCCGATGTTTGCCGATCCTGCCAGCCCGACTGAACCGGCGATCTGTGCGGCGACATCCGAAAGCACGTCTCCGTAAAGATTCGGCATCACGATCACGTCGAAAACTTCGGGCGTGTCAGCAAGTTTCGCTGCGCCGATGTCGACAATCCAATGCTCGTTTTGTATGTCGGGATACTCGGCGGCGATCTCGTCGAACACTTTATGAAACAGACCGTCAGTCAGTTTCATGATGTTGTCTTTGGTGAAGCAGGTGACTTTCTTGCGGTTGTTGCGGCGCGCGTATTCAAAAGCGTAACGCACAATCTTTTCGGAGCCCGGACGCGAAATGAGTTTCAAACACTGCACGACCTGATTTGTTTGCCGGTGCTCGATACCCGCGTATAGGTCCTCTTCGTTCTCGCGCACGATGACGACGTCCATCTTCGGATGCTTCGTCTCGACGAACGGGTGATAAGAAACGCAAGGTCGTACGTTGGCGTACAAACCAAGCACCTTGCGAACGGTAACATTCAAACTCTTGTAGCCACCGCCCTGCGGTGTAGTGATTGGGGCTTTGAGAAAAACCTTGGTTCGTCGTAACGATTCCCAGGAACTGGGCTCGATGCCCGAGGAGTTGCCGGCGAGATAGACTTTCTCGCCGATATCGATAGTCTCAATTTCGAGAGGCGCTTCGGCGGCTTCCAGGATGCGAAGCGTTGCGGCCATGATTTCCGGCCCGATGCCGTCGCCATTGGCCACAGTTATGGGGATACGTTGCGACATTTTCTAGCCTTTCACAGGAGATTCTGACATTTGTCCTACTGGGGCAGAGATTATACGGATTGCGCGGATTTTCGCTAATCTGTGGCATCTGTGGAGTAAACGTCAAATTTATCCTTGACCCTTTCCGAGGGCTCCTGCATACTTTTGCCTACCAGTTACCTGCTCTCGCGCGTCAACGGTGATTGCGCCTGTCCGTGAATCGTAAGGCGACGAGGTTCGGCTGAATAGAGAGTGAGGCAGTTGTCAACCAGTTAGAAGCCGCTCTCGAGATTTTTAGAGCACCGGGTTCGTCGCAGCTCGCAGAAAGTATCGGTAGTCCCCCCCGAACTGGATCCGCGAATTCCAAGCAAGCCCGCGCTTCCCTTCAGATAAGGATAGTTAGAATGGCTACAAAACTCTATGTAGGAAACCTCTCGTTTCGTACCACTAGCGAGGAACTGCGCGAAGCTTTCGCAGCAGTAGGTACAGTGGAATCAGCTTCGGTGATTGAAGATCGGGAAACAGGACGATCACGCGGCTTTGCTTTTGTGGAAATGGCAACCCCTGAAGAGGCAGCAGCAGCTATCGAGGCTTTTAACGGCAAGGACTTTGGCGGCCGCAATTTGACCGTCAACGAAGCCAAGCCGAGAACTGATCGTGGCGGCGGCGGCCGTGGCGGTTATGGTGGTGGACGTGGTGGCGGTCGTGGTGGTTACGGCGGTGGTGGCGGCCGTGATCGCGATAACGATCGTTACGAGCGCGAACCCCGCTGGTAAGCCGCTGAGAACGCGGATAAAAAAGCCGATTTGAAATTGATAGGCGCTGGGATATATCTCCAGCGCCTTTTTATCGCGCTGCCGGAGTAATCTTCAGAGTCAGCCTTTCCGTTCCCCGCACTACTTCAATTACATACTCCTGACCGGCTTTCATCTCTCCGAGTGCATGTGTGTAGTCGTAGACGTTTTTGACGTCGCGATTGCCGATCTTGACGATTCGATCTCCGGCTTTCAGTCCGGCTTTTGCTGCCGGGGAATCATCACGGATGCCGTCGAGCAGTAGTCCGTCGCTACTGTCGGCGTAGTTTGGAATCGTGCCGAGGTAAACACGGAATCCGCCGGTGCGCGGAGGCTCGCTTTTCGCGGTCGTGTAGGTCAGTCGTTTGTCTGCCGCGTCGACGTCTCTGACGATGCGAGCCACGAGGGTCAAAATGCGCGCCTCGTCGTTGTAGTTGATCTTGTCGAACGTGTCGGAAGGTTTGTGATAATCGACGTGCGTTCCAGTGAAAAAGAAGAGCACCGGGATCCGTTTCATATAGAACGACGAGTGATCGCTTGGACCATAGCCGTCGTCGTTTAAGGCCAGATCAAAAGCGTCGGCCGGATCAGAAGTTATTACCGGCCTGCCGTTAGCCGAGACGACAATTGGCATTCCCGCGGGAGCGTGAGAGCTTGCGGCTACTTTCAGCGATTGGGCGCTATTTGCCTGACGGATTATTTCGCGCCACTCCGTCGCTGTGCCGACGCCGCCGATCATCAGCTTGCGATCTTTCATGCGACCGATCATGTCCATGTTGATCATCGCGATGGTCTTGTCGATCGGCACGAGCGGGTGGTTAACGTAGTAATTCGATCCGAGCAGTCCTTCTTCTTCACCACCAAATGCGATGAAGACGAGGGTGCGTCTCAGCTTTGGTCGCTGAGCGCTGAAGATGCGTGCCAACTCGATCAGTCCGGCGGTGCCGGAGGCGTTGTCGTCGGCGCCGTGATGAATCTCGCCGGAACGCGGCGCGAGGCTTCCTTCACCGCCACGACCGAGGTGATCGTAATGTGCGCCGATAACGATATGTTCATTCTTGAGAACCGGATCGGAACCTTGGAGGACGCCGACAACGTTGTACGCCGGAACTTCAACACGAACGACGTCAGTCGCAAGCTTTAATTCTTTAGCATTGGCCAACTTCTCCGCTACCTGTTTTGAGATCACGGCGACGGGAATGCCAGCGAGGCCGGCATTGTCATAGCGCAGGCGCGCGAGTGGATCGTTTTTGAGATTGTCTTCACGGGAGATAATCAAAAGCGCGCCGACACCGGCGCTCTGAGCGGCCGCGACTTTAAAACGAACCTGGCCGGCGGTTGTGAATCTTGAGTGTGGATTGTCGCCGTCAGGTGTGCCAGCGCGAACGACGGCTACCTGGGTTTTTGAATACTTTTCTTTGTAATCATTGTGATTGAGCTCGTTGGCAGTGATGCCGTAACCGGCAAACACGACACCTGTAAGATCGAGTGTCTGATTGGCGGAAATGCCGAGTGGCATCCAGTCTTCACCGGGGCGAAAAGTTTCGCCGCTCCGCATCGAGAGTACATTGTTTTTACCCAGCTCGACGCGACCGACGTAAGGGAACGTTTGCAGGTAACTCGCAATAATAGCGCTGGGCTTGCGCGCGACTTTCCCGTTCGCAGGCGTTAGTCCGGCGCGCGAAAACTCACCCGCGATGTAACGCGCCGCATCGTTTGCGCCCGCGGTTCCGGTGCGTCGCCCGTCCATGGCATCCGACGCGAGATAACTGACGTGCTGCTGAAGCTTCGATGGCGACGGCTCACGATCAGATTGTTGGGCAACAACCGCAAACGTCGTCGTGACGATGAGTGCAGCAACGAGAGTCGTAAATCTTTTGATCTTCATATGTGCCCTTTGTGTCTTTTGTGGCTTTACTCAACCCAATCAGCGATGAACACGTTTGTCTCGCCCTGTGACTTCGCGTTCCGGTTCGAAGCAAAAACCAGCTTCTTCCCATCCGGCGAGAACATCGGAAAACCATCGAACGTCTCGTGGAACGTGATGCGCTCCAAACCCGTGCCGTCAACATTGATCTTGTACAGATCGAAATTTCTCCCGCGTGGATCGTCCATGTTTGAAGCGAAGATTATACGCTTGCCGTCAGGAAAGAAGTACGGTCCAAAGTTCGCTTTGCCGTTGCTAGTTACCTGGCGCTTGTTCGAACCGTCGGCATTCATCACCCAGATCTCGAGCACGGTCGGACGAATCAGGTTCTGCTTCAGCAAGTCAGTATAGTCAGCTTTCTGCTGATCCGTTTTCGGATGATGCGCGCGGTAGACGATCTGCTTGCCGTCGTAAGACCAGAATGGACCACCATCGTAGCCGAGCTCGTTAGTCAGCCGGCGCACGTTTTTGCCGTCGGCATCCATTGAGTAGATGTCGAGATCGCCGTCGCGCATCGAGGTGAAGACAAGCTTCTTGCCGTCCAGCGTGATGGTTGTTTCCGCATCGTATCCGGGCGTGTTTGTCAGTTGCTTAAGATCGGAGCCGTCAGGCTTTGCAGTGAAAATGTCGAACGTCGGATAGACGGCCCAAACATAGCCTTTGGAGAAGTCAGGTTTCGGTGGACACTTTTTATCGCCCAGGTGTGTTGACGAGTAGAGGATGCGTTTTCCGCCTGGATAGAAGTACGAACAAGTGGTCCGTCCCTCACCGTTTGAAATCATCTTCACGTTGGAGCCGTCGACATTCATCGTGTAGATCTGATCGCAACCGAGGTCGTCGCGCGTCGATTGCAAGATGAGCTGTTTGCCGTCCGAGGAGAAGTACGCTTCCGCGTTCTCGCCGCCGAAGGTTAGTTGCTTGAGATTTCGCAGGTGTTTTTCAGTTGGCAGCAAGAGCGAATCCTGCGCTTCAGACACTGCCAGTGAAGGCGCAAACAGCAACGCCAAAATGAGTAGTGAAACGATGATTTTCATAAGTGTTAAGCGCGGGCGCCGTTGGCTACGAGTTCGTCAGTCTTTGCTCCTTGCTGCGCGCGCCGGCGCCGCACGATCAGTACGATCAATGCAGTGATTCCAATAATCAGACTGATCATCTGCGAAGTGGAGAGACCGGTCAACGTCGTTAGACCGAAAACGTCACCGCGTGGGTCGTCGCGCACGAATTCTATCGCAAAGCGAATGATTGAATAGATCAAGGCGTAAGCAAGAATGACCTGACCGCTGAATCGTTTGCGCTTGTGTAGCCAGAGTAAGAATAGAAACACGAGCAACATTGCGAATGATTCGTAAAGCTGCGTCGGATGAAGATGGGTGTCAGTCGGCACGCCGGTGATTTCGTGGCCCGCCTCCGTAAACTTCACGCCCCACGGAAGCGAGGTTGGCTTGCCCCAGCAACAACCCGCGGCGAAGCATCCCTGGCGCCCGAAGAAGTTGCCGATCGCGATTCCGGGCGCGAATGCGTCAGCGGTTTTCCACCAGGGAAGTTGATAGCGCCTCATCAACCAATAGCTCACGAGCACCGCGCCGAGTAGTCCGCCATACCAGACGCCGCCCGAACGCAGGAAGTCGAGTGACAAAAGCTGCAACGGATCGGCGCGATAGTCCGGCTCCGTGAACAGCATCATGATCTTCGAACCAACCAGCCCCGCCAGCAGCATCCACAAGCTCAGGTCGTAAATT
>JAICQI010000829.1 GCA_025937955.1 Pyrinomonadaceae bacterium | reverse complement strand
GATTTCGCGGATCGATTGGAGTTTTCTCCATCGCGGCTGGCTGAAATCGAGGACAGGCTCGCCGAGCTTTCGCGGCTAAAACGCAAGTATGGTGGCTCGATCGCCGCATCACTGGAGCACCTTGCGCGCTCTGAAGATCGTTTGCGACAGATCGAGACATCCGATGAACGTGAACGGGAATTGAATGCCGAGTTGGCTGCGGCGCGTGAGAGATATCTGGAGCTGGCGGGCAAGCTGCACAAGGAGCGGGTGCGTGCGGCGAAGAAATTTGAGCAGGCCGTGGAAAAAGGAATCGGTGAAGTGGCGATCGACAATGCGCGCTTTCAGGTTCAGGTGTCTGACAACGTCGAATCAGCGGGACAGAAAGGCATCGATCACACTGAGTTTTACTTCTCGGCAAACGTCGGCGAGGAGGTTAAGCCGCTTGCGCGGGTGGCCTCGGGTGGCGAGGCATCGCGACTGATGCTGGTGTTGAAGACGGTGGCGAACGGATCTCAGTTTCCGCGCACGATCGTGTTTGACGAGATCGACACGGGCATCGGCGGCCGCGTCAGTGAGGCGGTCGGGCTCAAGCTGAAAAAGCTTTCGCAGACGAATCAGGTGTTGTGCGTCACGCACCAGCCCCAGATCGCGCGCTTTGCGGACAGCCACCTTGTCGTGCAAAAAGAAGCATTGAAGGGCCGCACGCAAGTCAGCGTCGGGCGTCTCGACAAAGCAGGCCGCGTCGAAGAGATCGCGCGCATGCTCACCGGCGCCGAAATCACCGACAGCGCCCGCCGCCACGCAAAAGAATTATTGAAGCCCTGAGAACGAACTGTAGGGGCGGCCCTCCGTGGCCGCCCCAGCGCCCATTCTTCAACGCTGGGGTGGCCACGGAGGGCCACCCCTACAATTGAGCCCGTGAGAATTTCTATTGTATGAGCACTGAACCAAATAAAGTTATCTATTCTATGGTCGGCGTCAGCAAGTTTTACGACAAGAAGCCGGTCCTCAAAGATATCTATCTCTCCTACTTCTACGGCGCAAAGATCGGCGTGATCGGACTGAACGGCTCCGGCAAGTCTTCATTACTTCGCATCCTCGCGGGCGTCGATAAAGACTTCAACGGCGAGACCGTTATCTCGCCGGGCTTTACGGTCGGCTATCTCGAACAAGAGCCCTTGATCGACGACTCGCGCACCGTACGCGAAGTGGTCGAAGAAGCCGTCAGGGAAACCGTCGATCTGCTGGAAGAGTTTGACCAGATCAACGCCAAATTCGGCGAAGACATGTCAGACGAAGAAATGGCGGCGCTGCTCGAACGGCAGGGCGAAGTGCAGGAAAAACTCGACGCGCTGGAAGCCTGGGATCTCGATTCACGACTCGAAATGGCGATGGACGCGCTGCGTTGCCCGCCACCCGAGACGCCAGTGAAAGTTCTTTCCGGCGGCGAGCGCCGTCGCGTTGCGCTGTGTCGTTTGTTGCTACAAAAACCCGACATCCTGTTACTCGACGAACCCACGAATCATCTCGACGCGGAATCAGTCGCGTGGCTCGAACACCACTTGCAGAGTTATGCCGGCACCATCATTGCCGTCACCCACGATCGCTATTTTCTCGACAATGTCGCCGGCTGGATTCTTGAGCTCGATCGTGGCGAGGGCATTCCCTGGAAGGGCAACTACAGCTCCTGGCTTGAACAGAAACAGGAGCGCCTGCGACGCGAAGAGAAGTCGGAGACTGAACGACAGAAAACGCTGCAACGGGAGCTCGAATGGATTCGCATGTCGCCCAAGGCGCGTCATGCTAAAGGCAAAGCGCGCATCAACTCGTATGAGGATCTGCTGCGACAGGAATCCGAGAAACGACGGGAGGACCTGGAGATTCACATCCCGCCTGGTCCACGGCTCGGCAACGTCGTGATCGAAGCCGAACACGTTAATAAAGGTTACGATCAGAAGCTGCTCGTCGAAGATATGAACTTCGCGCTGCCGCCGGGCGGAATCGTCGGCGTCATTGGTCCAAACGGCGCGGGCAAGACGACGCTGTTCCGCATGATCACCGAGCAGGAGCAGCCGGACGCAGGCACAATTCGCAAAGGTGAGACAGTCGTGCTCGCCTACGTCGATCAAAGCCGCACGCTCGATCCCGAGAAGTCGATCTGGGAAGAGATCAGTGGCGGTGAAGACATGTTGAAGCTCGGCCCGCGCGAAGTGAATTCACGTGCTTACGTGGCGCGGTTTAACTTCTCGGGTTCGGACCAGCAGAAGAAAGTCGGGATGCTGTCGGGCGGCGAACGCAATCGCGTTCATCTCGCGAAGATGTTGAAGGAAGGCGCGAACGTGTTGTTGCTGGATGAGCCGACCAACGATCTCGACGTCAACACGCTGCGTGCACTGGAAGAGGCGTTGGAGAACTTCGCCGGCTGCGCAGTCGTGATCTCACACGATCGCTGGTTCCTCGATCGCATCGCAACGCACATTCTCGCGTTTGAAGGCGACAGCAAAGTCGTCTGGTTCGAAGGCAATTACTCCGATTACGAAGCGGATCGCAAAGCCCGACTTGGCCCGACCGCGGAAACCCCGCACCGAATTAAATACAGACAGTTAACACGATGAAGAGCGGGGGCAAGCCCCTCTTCCTGACTTGTTCTTGCTTTAGGTTTCTGTTCTTACTCAGTTGTGGTGTTGCTTTAGACCGGTAGGTAAAGAACATGTCCGCACGCGGGGCTTGCCCCCGCTGCTTACGCCTTAGCGTACTGCGATGGGTTCTGCTTCACCTTCTCCGCGCACTCATCACAACAGACCGTGATCTCTT
>JAICQI010000786.1 GCA_025937955.1 Pyrinomonadaceae bacterium | reverse complement strand
GACGGGCGGCCACGGAGTGCCGCCCCTACAGTTGCACCCGTCAGAAAGAAACGCGCACGCCTAGTTGTATCTCACGCCCTGGGGTCGACGCTTCGGTGATCGTTCCGAACTGTGGGGTGTTGACGAAGCGGTTTGGAGTTCCGAGGTTGGCGTGATTGAGCGCGTTGAATGCTTCTACGCGTACTTGTAGCTTAACAGTCTCAGTCATCGAGAATTCTCTTTGTAGAGCGAGGTCCAGAGTCTGTCTGCCGGGACCGTAGACGGTGTTGCGCCCGACGTTGCCGAACGTGAATGCCGCCGGGATTGCAAACGCTGCGGGGTTGAACCACCTGTCGGCTGTCCGAGAGTTCGCATCGAAAATCGGTTGGCCGGTGTAGTTTGCGCGAATCGGATTCTCACCTAACAACGTGCCTGCATTCGCCGTATCACCAAAGACTGAGATCGTGAACGGAAACCCTGACTGCGCCTGATAAATCGCCGACAACCGCCAGTTTTTACTCACCGTGTGAAGGAATCCGCTCTTTCCCCAGGAAGGCAGGCTGTACACCGTGCTGAATGCAAAACGGTGACGCACGTCGCAAGCAAGACCTTTCTCCAACCTGAGATTGGAATTGTCCTGCGGCGCGGCTGATTCAAACATTGGCGAACGGAAATCAGGCGCATCGCTCAGGTTCTTTGCATACGTGTAGTTAGCGAGGAACGTCAAACCGCGACTGAAGCGCCGGCGCACATTTACATATCCAGCCTGGTACCAGCTCTGCGCGGAATTCTCCAGCAGATTAATACCGCTAACAGGAAACGTTGTACTTGCAATCGTGATGTCGTCCGGCAGGACCATCCCCGGCAGGAAACTCAACGTTCTGAAAGGACGGCGTGGTCCAATGGCACCCGGTCCGGCGGGCGCATTGTTGATCAGGTGCGAACGTTGCAGGTGCAGTCCATGAGATCCGAGATAACCGAGCTCGAGAGTTGTTTCCGCGCCAAGGCTCTTCTCGATCGAGCCGCTCCACTGCTCTATGTATTGCGGAGGCGCGTTGGCCTCGAACGCTGCGAAGCTAACGGTCGTCGTCCCCAAAACGGCGGGACCAAAATCGAAGTGATTAGCAACGATCCCCGGTGCGGGAATGAAGTTGTCACTCTGCTGCGTCTCAGGAAAAACGTAAGGCACGTTGTGACGTTGGTTACACCACGTGTTCATGTCAACGGGCGTGAAGAAGATACCGAACGCAGCGTGCAACACAATGCCGTGTTTATGAATGTGATGGGAGATACCGGCACGCGGAGCAAAGCGGAG
This sequence comes from Pyrinomonadaceae bacterium, assembly GCA_025937955.1. Taxonomy (GTDB): domain Bacteria; phylum Acidobacteriota; class Blastocatellia; order Pyrinomonadales; family Pyrinomonadaceae; genus PSRF01. Next base: position 1,792 of record JAICQI010000786.1, on the reverse strand, counting down.
CTTATTCGAATAGTTCAAACCTTCGGGAAAGCCTTGTTGCCCGCCGATAAATACGAAAGGCACGCCATTCTCGAATGTCAGATTGGTATTCGTGTAGCGAATGTCTACCAGCGGACTCATGTATTCGTAACGAAGTCCGATCTGGACCGTCGTGTTACGCGTAAGCTGAAAGCTGTCGTGTACAAACGCATCTGCGTACCACTGTCGCAATTGCATTTGCGGAATACCGGCTTGTCTCTGCTTTACAGCGGGAAGGCCGAGCAGAAAACTTGCCAGCGCCGAGCCCGTACCGTCGTTCGTGGCTGTTTGCGTGGTGAAACCGTTGGTGAACTGATAGAAGCCGCGGTTCTGAAAGAAGCCCCACATGGGCCAGATGAAATGACGATAACTGGCGCCGAGCTTCAGGCTGTGCCTTCCGACTTGCCAGTTCAATGCATTACGCGCTTCGAGAATCGTGTTCCACATATGCACGGGCGTGGCGATGAACGAGTCGCCCATGCCTGAGAAACCCTGAACGTTGAACCACGGCGCGCCAAATGCACCTTCACCTCCGAATCCGACTCCCGCGATTCCCAGTTCCGAAACGATGTCGTTGGTAAAACTGTTTTCTGACGTGCGATGCATTGCGAGACGAGAAAACGTAATTGAAGCGGTGTTCACCATGGTCGGACTGATGACGCGGGTCCAATTGATCGTGCCATTTTGAGCCAGGTTGTCGTGAAGAGCGCCAAAGCCAGGCAGGTTTTGCGGCGTGAAACCTCGTTCACTACTAAAGGAATAACGCACAAACAGACTGTCGCCGCCGTTCAAAGTGTGATCGTAGCGAATCGTGGCCTGATCGGTTTCGTGGTGTGCGTTGCGAACGTCGAGATAGTTGTTACAGTCCATGCCGGCGCCGACGACAGTAGGCGCGCCCATCATGGTCATCCCGCAACCCATCATTCCCATTTCAAGGTTGGGCCGCGGCACATATTTTTGCAGAAACAACGCCGCCGCTGGATCGATCAGGTGTTGTGGGATTGCGTTTCCCGGAAAGGCGTCGCGAATGATCTGCGGATTGGAAGGGCTGACGGGTCTGGTGGGATCGAAACTCGGATTCGGACGCGCGCTGAAAGGGTTGTAGATGGTGGCGCCACTCATCTCGAAGTTGCCGTTGATTTCTTCTTCAGTCGGAACGGTTGACACCATCGTGTGCGATCTGGTGTGTCGCAACCCTTCGTAGTTGAAAAAGAAAAAGCTCTGGTTGCGAACTATTGGCCCACTGAACGAGCCGCCGAAATTGTTGCGCACGAGATGATTCGACTCTTCCATCTCGTTGAAGGTACGAGCGTCGAATACGTCGTTGCGCAGGAATTCATAAGCGGTGCCGTGAAAATCATTCGAGCCTGTGCGCGTCACGATGTTGATCTGACCGCCGCCGGCGCCCCCCATCTCAGCAGAATAACTTCCGGTTTGCACTTTGAATTCCTGCACGCTGTCGGGCGAGGGACTAACATTGATGGTGTTGAACGTGGGATCCGTGTTCGTCGCGCCATCGAGCAGAAAATAGTTTGCGTTAGGACGATTGCCGCCGATGCTCACCGCGGAGCGTTGGCCCGGACGCCAGTAAAGCGGACTCATGTCGCCCGCCTGGGCGCCGTGCGCCTCATGCGCTCCCGGCACGGTAAGCACGAGGTCGATCAGCATTCGGCCATTCAACGGTAAGTTCTGAACTGAGGTCGGTTCGACCACTTCGCCGACGGAGGCGTCGGCAGTTTTCAGTAAGTTCAACTCATTGGCCTCAACATTGACG
>JAICQI010000636.1 GCA_025937955.1 Pyrinomonadaceae bacterium | reverse complement strand
GGTCGTGCGGATCTGCAAGCGTTTGTCACGCAGGGCCGCGAGTGGTCCAACGGAAAATACAATCCGGGTGAGTCGCATTGGATGGTCTTTGTCGACGTCGAAAAGGACGGCGTGCTCGGCTGGCTCGATTGGGAAACCTACGACTTCGGCAACAACAACTGGGGTTACACCGGCGTGACCGACTGGCTGCCGGACTACAACGGCAACGCTGTTTTTCTGAAAGTGCATCGCCCGCCGCAATCACTGCCAGACCCGCGTCTGAACTGGGAAAATCCTTTTGCTTTCTATGACTTCGATAACGACGGCGCGAGCGAGATGGCGATACGCTGGCTCGATCCCGTGCCGCCGCTCGACAAAGACGTCACCAAACTTACAGGCGTACTGAGCGAGGCTTTTGCGACGTTCGATGTCGATAACGACTCTACCAAAGGAAACGAAACGGACTACGACATGTCGCTGCGTGGCGTGGGTGGTCCAGGTATTCCGTATCGCTCGCTTGTGCACAAGTATCCCGCCCTCAAAGGCAATCCGAAGTTTGACGGCTGCTTTCAGTGGAACAACTGGCGCCATATCGACGAGCTGATGTACATGCCGCACGAGAAGGGTTACGACTCATTCTTCAACGCTCGCTGGGCCAGCATGTATTTCGTGTTTGACGAAGACGACGACGATCATCGATGGGAACGTGTCGAGATGTACTACCCGATGCACGGCTTTGGTGGTCCAAAGGATATCGATCTCTATTCGACGAAGAAGTGGCGCCGCAGCAACTACGCTGAATTAGCGATGGTGGCGGAGGGCGAGCGGCCGGGGATCTCAGGTCATCCACAGGCCGATTCGTTGGGTGATCGCGGCGAGTTTGACGAAGACAATTCGGGCGGCGGCAAGCTCTACGTCGGCGTGTTCGATCGGAAGCTGCACCTGGCGGGCGCCGAGTGGGGCGCGTGGACGGTCGATAAGAATGCTGAGTTTCATGGTGGGAATAAGACGCCATCGCCGAAGCCCCTCGCGCCACGTGTCGAGGAAGTCGTCAAGTACACTGACACGGATCAGAACGGATTTTTAGACACGATTGAGTACGACTATAACGGTGATCGCACGATCGATTTGAAGGTGTCGTTGCTCGACTACCGCACACCGAGCAACCCGCATCCCGATGTCGTGCCTTTGATCGACACGCACAAAGAACGCTGGCAGGGGCTGAATGCTCTGTTTGGTAAGATTGCTAACCAATCATTTCAGGAAGCGCTGATGGTGTATCGCGCTGCGTGGCGCCGCGGGTTGACCACGCCGGAGATCGACAAGCTCGCTTCCGCATCGGCAATCGGCGAGCGCTACGATCACGGTTACTGGTTGAAGGAAAAGATCTTCCGCGAGATCCGCGCCCGCATTCGGCAGACGCCGCTCGAAAAAGAGCTCACCCGGCTCTACTACACGGGCCAATTCGAAGAATACGCCCGCCGCATCGCGGAAGTCCCCAGTAAATAAGCCGCAGATAAATGCAGATCTGCGCAGATCTGTGTTTATTTGCGGCTTATTAAACAATTTTATCTTTCCATAAAGATTATAGCTTTGACTCTTGGCCCAACCCTCCGTAGCATCCTCGTTTGCTTGCCCACAGGAGGGCCTCCATGTCACAAAACAGAGTCAGCATTTTTGACACAACCTTGCGCGACGGCGAACAGTCGCCCGGCTGCTCGATGAACCTGCGAGAGAAGGTCCGGATGGCGATGAAGCTCCAGGACCTCGGCGTTGACATCATCGAAGCCGGATTTCCGATCGCTTCGGAAGGCGATTATGCCGCCGTCAGGGCCGTCGCGGCGCAGTGCCGAAAAGTCAAAGTGGCTGCCCTCTGCCGCACTGCGGAACAGGACGTAGCCCGCGCCGCAGAAGCTCTGAAAGATGCTGCTCATCCACGAATTCACACGTTCTGCGCCACCTCCGACATCCATCTCGAGCACAAGTTAAAGAAGAGTCGCTCCGAAGTGATTGACATGACTCGCGCGGCGGTGCGACAAGCACGCAGCTACGCTGAAGATGTCGAGTTCTCAGCAGAAGATGCGACGCGCAGCGATATCGATTACCTCTGCGAAGTGCTCGAAGCGGCAGTCGATGCGGGCGCCTCAGTGCTCAACGTTCCGGACACTGTCGGTTACACGACGCCAATGGAGTACACGCACCTGGTCCAACAAGTGCGCGAAAGAGTCGTCAGAGACAGAGATGTGACCATCAGCGTTCACTGCCACAACGATCTCGGCCTCGCCGTCGCAAACAGTCTCGCCGCGATCGAAGCAGGAGCACGTCAGGTTGAGTGCACTATCAACGGGATCGGCGAACGCGCCGGCAATGCGTCGCTCGAAGAGATCGTGATGGCGTTGCACGTGCGAGCGGATCGTCTGCCGTACGCCACGAACATCAAAACCACCGAGCTCTATCCCACAAGCCAGCTGCTCTCGAGCATTGTTGGCATCGATGTGCAGCCAAACAAAGCGATCGTCGGTCGCAATGCTTTCGCGCACGAAGCGGGCATTCACCAGCACGGCGTGATTAACAATCCGCTCTGTTATGAGATTATGACTCCGGAATCAGTCGGTGTGCCCGCAAACTCGCTGGTGCTCGGCAAACATTCCGGACGACACGCACTCTCGCTGCGCTACACTGAGCTCGGTTACGACGTCACCCCGGCGGAGCTCGAGGCGGCGTATGCGCGATTCACAAACCTCGCGGACAAGAAAAAACGGATTTACGACCAGGATTTGATTTCCCTGCTAAACACCGTCGTTGGTGCAGCGGCCTGAGGTAAATAAGCAATGAGAACCAGGATTACAACACTTCCCGGGGACGGGATTGGACCAGAAGTCACTGCCGAAGCAGTACGCGTGCTGCAAGCAGTTGCAGCGATTCACGGCTACCGGTTTGAGTTTGAAGAACACGCCATCGGCGGCGTCGCTATCAAGCAGTATGGCTCGCCTTTGCCGCGAACCACGCTCGACGCGTGTCTCGCATCCGACGCAGTCTTGCTCGGTGCGGTCGGCGCTCCGGAATACGATCGTCTGCCGCCAAATCAACGGCCTGAGGCGGGGCTGTTGTTGCTCCGCAGCGCGCTCGGCGGTTATGCCAACCTGCGCCCGGCGATCTCCTATTCGTCAATAGGCGCGTGCTCGCCGTTGCGCGATGAGATCGCGTACGGCGCGGACATACTCATTGTGCGCGAGTTGCTCGGCGGGCTCTATTTCGGCGAGCCGCGAGGCATCGACGCCGTAAACGGCACCACGGTCGCCCGCAACACGATGCGTTATTCGGTCGAGGAGATCGAGCGCGTCGCGAGAGTCGCATTCGAAGCAGCGCGCAAGCGTCGCGGCAAAGTAACTTCAGTTGACAAGGCAAACGTGCTGGAGACGTCTCAACTGTGGCGCCAGACAGTGGCGCGCGTGGCTGCGCAGTACACGGATGTCACACTCGAACATCTCTACGTCGATGCGTGTGCGATGCACTTGATAACAAACCCGCGCCGTTTTGACGTGCTATTAACAGAGAACCTCTTCGGCGACATTCTTTCCGACGAAGCAGCGGTGATCACTGGCTCGTTGGGGATGCTCGCGTCAGCAACGATTGGCGGCGAAGTGGGACTGTATGAGCCGGTGCATGGCTCCGCTCCGGACATCGCAGGCAGTGGCACCGCCAATCCTTGCGGCGCGATCGCGTCCGCCGCGATGATGTTGCGTCACTCGTTCCAGCTCGAGCAGGAAGCGAGTGAGATCGAGCTGGCGATCGAGAACGTGCTCGAAGCGGGTTATCGCACGCCCGACATTGCGAAAGGCACGGGCGGTTACGTCGTTACGACCAGCGAATTTGGTGAAGTGGTCTGCGAAGCCGTCACCGAGATTGCAGACATGCGTCACGCGTATCACGCCGTATAATGCCTGAGCATGAAGACGTTATTCGATAAGCTCTGGCAGGCGCATGTTGTTC
>JAICQI010000209.1 GCA_025937955.1 Pyrinomonadaceae bacterium | reverse complement strand
GTCTCCTGGTGATGTAAAACTCAAATTTTTCAGGCAGCGGGGGCAAGCCCCTCTTCCTGACTTGTTCTATTCCAAGCTGTCCTGACTATTCTAGACGCCCTAAAATTCTAAGCTGTCGTAAAATTCTAAGCTGTCCTGAAAACTAAGCTGCCTGAAATTCAAGCTATCCTGAATTTTAGCGCGCCTTGGGATAGAACAAGTCAGGAAGAGGGGCTTGCCCCCGCTGATCATTTTTTGCAAAGCTGTCCTGCACTGTTCCATCCCAATTCCTTCATTGCTTTGGACATTTTCTCTAAGTCATCAGGCCACCACCAATCCTGATCGACCGGTAGCGGCTCGTCTGATCTCGAATAAAAAGCTCTAAAGCTGGTCCACCGGTAATCTTTCGCGGATCTTACCAAACCCGCTCTAACCGGATTAGCATGAACGTAATTGATCTTCTGCCAGATCATCCAACCGCTCCATAACGGCATGGATTTGAAACTGTCCTGCCAAACCTGATACGTAGAACCATCCCTGTCCGGTTCTTTTAGTCTAAAGCGCTTGTCTCCTGTTATCTCAACTATTTTCCTTGCTGTAAGACTCTTCAGCGCTCCGGTGAATCCCTGGATGTTGCCGTCCCTTGGATTAACTATCAGATGAAAGTGGTCAGGCATGATCACAAAAACAATTAGCTTACAGGGCCAATCATGCAGGAGAAAGGATAAAACTTCGAGGAAGGCGGCACAGCACCGATCTTGCTGAAAGACTCGAATGCGGTATCGAACGGTGCCGGTTACATAATGCAAAGCGCCAGGAAGGTTTATATTGGACCACTTCTGAGTCATGAGGAAAGCCTTGTGAGTAAGCTCGACTTTTGGTGGAGAATACATTTCCCGTAACAGCGGGGGCAAGCCCCTCTTCCTGACTTGTTCTATTCCAAGTGGTCCTAAGCATTAAGCTGTTCTGGTTGTTTGGCTATCTGTTTGTGACTTTTGTGCCTTTTTGTGGCCTACTGCGGGGCTTGCCAGACGTGGCCGTCGGCGTATTTTACACGCACCAGCACGATCTTTTCGGAGAGGCGATCGCGCTCTTCGAGGCTGAGGGAGGTGATGCTGATGGTGCGTGTGGGTGGTGAGGTGATGGTTACGACGAGCTCTTTTGTCTTTCCTGGTCCAACCTGCTCGTCGCTGGTGAACTCCTGCCGGCCGATCTCGTTTTCCGTGTCGCGCTCGTAGAAGACGTAGTCCCAATCGATCTGTGTGATAGCGGCGGTGTGGTTGTTTTTAATCTTGGTCTTGTAAATGAAATAGTACTGCGACGGCTTGTTCTCTCGTAGCGCCGCAAGGTTTGCTTCGTCAGCTTTTGCTTCTCGCTTGGCCCGTTCGCCGCCACCGCTGGCAACGCGTCGCTCGTTGCGCGCGCGTGAACGCATTTCGTCGAAGTTTTCGAGTGGACCACCAAACGGATCGCGTTCCCAGCCGATCCGGATCTTGCTCCAACTGGCTTTGACGACCTCTACGCCACTCGGTTCCTGTGCGCAGACAATCGACGCCGCCAGCAGAATGAGCAAGATCCGTGGCCGTAACATTCTTTCCTCCGAGGTTAGAAGACGTAACGCAGCCCGACAATTATACGGCGGTTGCCTCCGTCTGTCCCCCACTGATTCAGGAAGTTATTGGAAGTAACGATCGAGTTTGGAATACCAAAGTCTCGAGAGTTAGTGAAATTGAAGAAGTCAGCACGCAACTGCAAGCGTTGATTCTCACCGATACGTGTGTTCTTCAGGATTCCGAAATCAATGTTGTTGATTCCGTCAGAGCGCAGGATGTTTCGTCCTGCATTTCCAACTCGCTGCGCGGCCGTGATCGGGCGGAACAACGCACCGCCACCAGCGGCGACGATTTCTTCAACACTCATCGACGACAAGTCGAGCGTTGTATTCAGGTTTGGCCTGATGGCATTGCCCACCAGCGCTGAAATGCTGGCGAGGGTGGCTGCCGGATCCGAACCATTCAGCGCCGTAAACGGCGAACCACTTTGCAGCGAGAACTGCGAGTTGAACTGCCAGCCACCGAGTACATGGCCCATGAAACCCTTCTGGTCGCGGAAATAAGGCAACTCGTAAACAAAGTTGCCCGTGATGCGGTGCGGACGATCGAAACTCGAACGCGCCCGGTCCGCGCGGCGATTGTAAGAGTCCTGCGCCACAGCGATCTCACCCGACGACACGTTGAAAATCTCTGACATCGTGTCGATGAATGTGCTGTAAGTGTAGTGAAGCCCCCCGCTGAATCCGCCGCTCAACCGTTTTTCCAGACTCGTCTGCAACGAATGATAGATCGACATACCAGAGTTCGTGCGCAAACGGGTTGGACCCTGGTTCGGTATTGTTCGACAGAAGTTGTTGGCGGCGTTCGCGCCGGTGCAGCCGATAATCGCCGGATTGGCATCCACTGACTCAAATAAACCCGTTCCCTTTGTGCCAACGTAGCCCACGCGTAATACGAGATCGCGTGTGAACTCGCGTTGCACTTCCAAACTAATCGAGTCATAAACCGGCATGTGGAAATTCTCGTCCACAATAGTCCGATTGACTGTGTTTGCATTGAACGGCGGATTTTGCAGCGCTGAAAACGCATTCGGAGTCACACTGACGCAGGCAGGGGGCCGCGGGGTCTGTGTGCAGTCGACGGGCGCCGCGCCCAGAGGCGTCGTCGAAATGGTTGGGAACGACGACACCGCTGCCACAAATGGGAACGAACTCCAGATGTTGAGCGCGATGTTTGTAAAAGCATAATCGTGCGTGCGCGTGAAACCACCACGCAGAACCAGCTTATCGCCACCCGTCAGCCAGCCCAGGACGCCATCAGACCGAGTCTGCGGATTCCAGTTGAAACCGATTCGCGGTTGAATGTTGTTGTTATCGCGACCGGGAACCGGCGTCAAGATGAACCGCGGATCGTTATTAGCTGCTGCGAGGACCGGCTGATTGAAATCAACCAAATCCTGGATCGGCTGGCCTGGATTTTCGTAGCGCAGTCCAAGCGTCAACGTGAAGTTTGGTCTGATTCTCCACTCGTCCTGACCATAAAAGAAGAAGTCGTGCCAGTCGTTGTGGAGCACCTGCGCTGTTCCGGGCAGGTCTTTGTTGATGTTTGCTCGCGTTGCGAAATCTTTAACCAGAAAGTCGAGCGAAGCATATTCGAGCAATCCGCGCGTGGTTGGCTTAAAGAGTTGATGCAACTGGTTCCGGCGAATATCAGCGCCAAACTTCCAGGCGTGATTACCGGTGGTGTAAGAGATGTTGTCCTGAAGTTGATATGTGTTTCGCACCTGGTTCTGCGGCAGATTCACACCAAGCCCGATCGCTGTGCGCGTTGGACCAGCATTGAATCCTTGCAACCCAAGTTCAACTACCTCGATCGACGGAATCAACTCCGAACGCGGATCTAACGCATTGGTCGCCGAAGCGCTGCGCAGAAACGCCCCGCGAACTTCGTTGATCCATTTAGGTGTGAGCACGCTCGTGAATTGCAAATTAACGCCTTGTGTTCGCGCGGGCACCACTGAGGAGAATCCCGGCGGCGTGATTTGCGAAGCTGCCACTCCGGGAATACTGCCGAATGCGCCCGAGTCCTGATACAGGTAGCGACCGTTGAGGGTGTGCTTGTCGCTAAAACGATGATCGATGCGAATCGAGCTCTGCCAATCGTCGTAGGTCGAAGACTGTGAGCCGGTCAACGATCCGAGCGGCACAGTGAATCTCTGTCCATTTCGTTCAAACTGTGCTGTCCGATTCAGAGGAGTCGCGGCGGCTGGCAGAAAGTCGAGCAACGCTCGAACCTGTGGCAAGTCTCCCGCGGCTTGACGGATGATCTCTTTACCTGCCGCGGTCGGTGCGCCGTTTAGAGCCTGGCCGACACCGAGCTGGCGATCCCACCAACGCTGAATCGAAAAGAAGAAGAAGGTCCGATCCCTGCCGCTGATGTAACTTGGACCACCTTCACCAAAGCGCGGTAGATGAAGTGGGCCACCAATCGTTCCACCCAACTGGTTCTCAACTCGGAACGGCGCCTTTTGTCGTGATGGATCGGTCGCGTTGGGATTGCAGAATCCATTCGCACCGGACTTTTGCGTGTTGCTGCAAGCGTTCAGTGCGTTGTCGTTGTGAAACCAGAAACCGGAACCGTGATACTCATTCGTGCCGCCGCGCGTGATCGCATTGAAAACGGCGCTGGAATTGCGGCCATACTCGGCGCTGAACTGGTTCGTTACCAATCTAACTTCCTGGATCGCGTCAGGATTGTTTAAAGGGATCGTCGAGCCGGCAACACCGAAGTTGTTGTTGTCCTGACCGTCGATCATGAAGTTGTTGGAACGGGTGCGCCCCCCGTTGGAAGAGAAGTTTGTGCCGCCGGCGAAGGCCGTTTGACCGATATTCAACTGGCTAACGCCGGGAGCGGAGAGCGCGACGTTGTAGACGCTCCGCGTTGTGGCGAGAGGCAGTTCAGAAAGTCGTTTCTCGTCGAAGCGCGTGCCGACTTCTGGCGTCGAGGTATTCAACATCGACGCGTTCTCGACGACGTTCACCACTTCCTGCACCGCGCCAGGTTTCATGGTGACATCGACGATGGCGTTCTGATTCAAAGCGAGAGTAATTCCCGACTGCTGATATTTCGCGAAGCCGGTACTCTCAGCGGTGATCTCGTAAGCACCGACAGGCACGCTTGCAAAGTGATAGCGACCATCGGAGTTGGTCTGTGTGGTTCGGGTTTCGTTGGTTTGGATGTTCTTCAGAGTCACCGTGGAGCCGGTGATGACGGCCTGTTTTTCATCCCTCACTTCGCCCGCAATGGACCCGGTGTTTTGTGCTAGGGCGGGACAGCAAAGACCCACGAGCAATGCTGTCATTAGCATCAGTAGTCTTGTGGCTTTGATCATAAGCATTCTCCCTTTTTGGAACGACTGACGGCCTGTCGTTGTTATTTTTTCGAATGATGACGGCCCGGGTGAACGCAGATGAAGTTTTGTACGCTAGTGCAAAACTTCGCAGACGAGTAGGGTCGTGTTTGGTTTAAGGCAATGACCATTCCAAGCGAGGCGCGGATCATTTAAGAGAGCCGCAATGAGTAACTTAAACGTTCTCGGCTCGATTGGAAACACAATGAATCCGCCAAAAACCTAAAGAGAATACAAACTCGCCAACAAAGATGGTAGGGGTGGCCCTCCGTGGCCACCCCAACGGGTGAAATGCGCAGACTGGGGTGGCCACGGAAGGCCACCCCTACAAATGGTTACTGTGGCGCTGAAGCAAATGCCACGTCCGTGATCAATAATCCGCCTTGCAGTCTTTCATTGAACGAAAACTGCACCGATCTGACAGCGTTGAGGTTCACACCGTTGAAAGCACTTAACGGTACGCGCACGGTGTTCAAAACTACTTTCGGCACCGCCAGAACCTCGCCCGGCGGGTAGAACAACGCCGACGAAACATCGCTAACCCGCACGGACGCCGATCCGCCAGCCGCATCCGTCAACACCACGCGAAAGTCCTGCGCGAAATCCGGAACGTTGCGAACATCTGCAAAGTTAACGCTGACGCGAAACTGCACCGCCTGAAATCCGGAAACATTACCCAGCGCCGCAGGGATATTGTTCCTGTAATTGCCGGTTAAGTTATTCCAACCGGTTATCAGTTGAGTCATACCGGGCGCCGACGATCGCGCGCTGGGCGTCGTGTGTGGCTGCTGTGCGTTGAGGAAATCAGGCAAACACTTATTTGCCGGAGGTGCTCCCCCTCCACACAACTCATACGGCGTCAGATCGATTTGTGTAGCTGCGGCCCCGAGTGTGTTGATTGTGAGATTGGTATCGTTTAGTAACCTGTTCACGTCTAAGCGTTGTGCGGCCGGCGCGTGATACGACACAAACAGATTATTCGTCTGAGCTGAAGGCGGTGGCGGTGCATCGCCTGTCAGTATCGGAATGAACTGGCTTTCACCACCAACATACGCGCGGAAGAACGCGGTCATGTACGCCAGGCCAGTGCCACGTTGCTGCGCTTCGGTCAATCTCTGATTACCAGGAACGCTACCGCAGTGTGAATCGGAATGGCCACCGGGCACAAAAGCCAGCCAGTCGTTTGCCGCGCCCGGAAAAGTACTCGAACCTGGCGACCAGATGGTGTTGTAAAAATTGTGATTGGCGCCCATCACGAGCTCGTAGTGTTTTGGAGCTTGATCACCCGGCACGTTGTAACGAGCGTCGTCGTAAAAGTGGACGCCTTGAAGATCGGCGACGTCGCCATCGCAGTACGGCAATAGCACATTAAGAGCCGCGTTGTTTACTACGAAGCGATTGAAATCAACGGGCGCTAACGGGAAGACGGCTTTGATGCCGTACGGCGCGCCCAATGAGTTATTCAATACGTAGTGACGCACCACTCCCTCACCTCCACGCGAGTGGCCCATGGTTCCAACTTTGCTCAGGTCGAATTTGCCAACGAATTTGGTTCCGAAAGGTGCGCCACCGGTAGTGTTGAACGTGTTGAGGATGTCGAGATGTTTTTGGGTCAGCTCCGCTCGCGCGAGGGCGCCGAGATCAAAAACCTGGTTGTCTCTAGCGTTAACTCCGTTTGCGCTGATCGAAACCACAACGTAACCATGGCTCGCGAGCACTTCGGAAGTGTAATCGTATCCCTGGTAACTCGGGATGGGTTGACTTCCCTGGGTCGTACACGGCCACTGTAACAACTGACTGGCGCCTTTGAAGCACGTGGCGTGGCGGCCATGTAGAAAAAGAATCACGGGGAATGGACCACCCGAAAGATTCGTTGGCGAGTGAACGGAGGCGATTAGTTCCACCGGCCCAGGGAAATTAGTTGGTTGAAAAGCCGTGTCGCCAAAGTTGTATTCTTCGCGCGTTACGGCCAACGGACCCGGAGCGCCGGGATCCTGTCCCAGTGCCGGGATTACACCAGCAATCAGGAAAAAGAAAACTGTGATCGAAAGGGTGCGAATGTGGTTTTTCATTAGTTTCCTCCTCCCTGTTTGAATTGGAGTCCTTGCGGGAGTTTTCGTCGCGTCTCTTTGTCTTCACCGTAAGAGACTGAGACAACGCCTCCCTCGCGTATCAACGAGCCATCGAACGTGATGGCCGTAACCTGCGACAACGTTTCGTTTTCTATGCCGTTGCCGACGATTTCATCGTCAATCCAGACAACTGCCGGGAGTGCGCGAACAGGGAATGGACCACCTTGCACAGTAACGCGCCACGCTTTATCGACGACAACGTTTTGGCCGCGAACTTCCACGGTCAAATTGCGCGGCAAGCGCACTTCCTCAACGCGGTAACCTGTCAGTCTTAAATCACTGCTCGGGCGTGCAGCTTTGTTCTCGCTGATTAGGCGTCCGGGTAGTTGTAGCAGCTCTTGCAAGGGTGGTTCCTTGGGACGGTTGGGGTTGTTATTTCGTTGCGAAAGGGTAGAGACGCCGGTGACAAGCAGCAGTGGCAACGCGACGAGCGCGAACGCCACACGGCGATTTATGAAGCTCCGCATCATTATCATCTCCTTTTAGTGGGCCAGAGAATTCGATCAAGCGATTACAGATTGAGCCAGCCTCTTAAAGAGAGGTACTGCGGGGGAACGCACAAAACCGCTTGTACTAATTCTGGGTTGGGAGGTGTATGTCGGGTGAAGCAGGCGATACGTTAATAGCAATTGTGAGCGCTGTCAATCCGTGTGTGAAACCACACGTTGAACCCGTGACACCGCATAGGGCGTCGCACTGTGCGGGGCTATTTCACGCAAATCAGCAGACGTAGCCGTCACTGGTGGCACAGCCGATTGCGATCACTAGCGCCAGCACACCAACAGTAACGCCGACTCCGATCCCAATCTTCGCGGCCAGTGACAGTCCGCCTTGCTTTTTAACTTCGGCGACGTCGCTATAGGCCAGTGTTCTGACTTGTCCGGTTTTTGAATCTGACAAACTAAACGAATCGCTGCTTGCGCTGCTGATGTAACCTTTGAGCTTGGTCTTATCTTTTAGTTTTACCGTTACCTTCGCTTTGGGTCCAGTGCCACGTTTGGCAACGGATGTTTTGACTTTGTCGTCGAGGGTTCCACCCTGACCGGCTCTGACGTTACGGACGAGCAGTGCATCACTGGCATGACACAGGAGCACCATCAATGCGAGCGAGAAGAGCTTTTTCCACATAGCCTCCTCCTGAGGGAAGTGAAGGTTTGACTACTTTGATTTATGGTCCTGGGAGGTGGCCCACCTTTTACTCCAACCTGGCCTTTGGGTCAATGGCGGGGGCGTTAGCAGGTCGACTGCAACGCGACTCGAATGCGCTGAGCTATATCGTTCAACTCTTCACGAGCTGGCTTGTGCTGATAATGCGGAGGAAGGCTCAGCCGAACGCCGTCTCCTGAGTAACGTGGGAATACATGCAAGTGAACGTGAAAGACTTCCTGGCCGGCAGCCTCACCATCTGCAAGAAAAAAGTTTATACCTTCGCACTTCAATTCACATTTGCGCAGCGCTGTCGCAATGCGTTGCGCGACACGGAACATTTGTGCCCCATCTTCTGCATCCAAGTCTGCAAGATAAGG
>JAICQI010000969.1 GCA_025937955.1 Pyrinomonadaceae bacterium | reverse complement strand
TGTGGCGGCTGTGGAAACCACCAATTCTTTCGAGCTGTTTCCGGCATCTCTTGCAGCGTGGTCAGTTTCTGCCAGTTCTCGCCGCAGTCTTCGCTGCGGTAGAGCGCGACGGGTTCCACGTCAGAATAGATCACTTTTTCATCCGTGGGGTCCACCGTGACTGAACGGATGTTGCCAGCCAACACTTTAGACCAGCTCTCACCGCCATCGATCGTACGATACAGCCCGTCATGCGTGACTCCGACGAAGACCCGCTCCGGCGTGGTTATACACCGAAGATGGAATCGATGATACCATCTTCAAAATGGCGACCTACCTCTTGCCAACCGTTGGTTCCGCACCGCCAAACTATCAGTCCCGCTGCGTCCCTGCGTAAAGACGAACTCCTTCGCTCATCGCGCCGATCCTCTAAGTGCTGTGACGTCTAATCACGCGCTTCAGCTCCGCTTCCCACGTTCAAACGCTCCAATCGTTTTCCAGTGAGTCTGATAACTTGGCTTAGAATTGCTACTGGAACCACCACTTTCTCGATTACGGGAACAGTTCGATTTTGCCGGTTCCGCCTTGCCGATCCCAGGTGGATTCCAGGCGCATGAAAAATTCCCAAGCGCGCCGGGAACGGCGTTCGAAATCAATTTCGGCGTTAAAACCACGGCATTCTTCTGCGCTGAAATGATCGATGGGCCCCAGGGTTAAGGCCTGCATGGTCTTTTTGGTGTCGTCTTCTAAAATCATCGAGGCAAACAAAACTTCGGCGAGACTCTTGCCGGCGACCACGATGCCATGCCCGCGCATAAGCACGGCGCGATGATCGCCAATGGTCTTCAGCAGATTGTCACCGCGTTGGGGCGTCGTCACCAGATGAGCTTCTTTGTAGAGTGGCACGCCTTCGCCAAAGATCGTTCCTTGCAAAGTGACCGGGTGAAACTCACGGCGAGCTATGCTGAACAATGTCGCATAAGGGGTATGGAGATGAGCCACCGCCAACGCGTCCGTACGGGCCCCGTGCAGGGCCGTATGAATCGGCCACTCGACAGGAGGCAGTGTCTCACCGTCGAGCGGTTTGCCGTCCAGGTGAATGGGAATCATGTCATCCGCCTGAAAGTGCGGTTTGTCGGAACCTGATCCGGGTGTGACAAAGATCGTCTTCGTCTCGGGCTGATAAACACTGACGTGGCCGAACAGGCCAATTAGCCCCTGCATCGCCAAGATACGCGTACATGTGGCAAGCTGCTCTCGTAAGTCTTTCTCCGGTGTCATCGACTGGGTCTCCTTTGAACGGCGTCCAATTCCTTCTTTACTTCTTCAACGAGTTGCAAATGTAACAAACGTTCCGGAGGGACATCTTCTTTGATCTGCAGCGGGACCTTGATGTCGTATTCAAGAAAGTTTCTTATTCCTTCAGCCGTGGGAAGCCCCGGAACACCCTGCGGTAAGGCACGGGCATAGTTTTTCGTTCCTTCAACAATCATCGGACGAGTAGCTTTGCCTAGCTGAAGGTTTTTAATGCCGAGAGTTACCGCTTCCTCAGGTTGGTCGCGCACGAACATAAGCCCGCGAATCGCTGCCCTGAGCCAGCGCTTTATTTGGCCTGGGTTTTCGCGAATTTTTCTATCGAGAGTAACAAAACC
>JAICQI010000469.1 GCA_025937955.1 Pyrinomonadaceae bacterium | reverse complement strand
GACGCACTGGCGCGAAAGGCCTACGAGCTCACTGCGCTGGCAAAAACCGAGATGGACAAGATTCGCGCGATTGCCCAGTACGTTCAGAACATTCAATACATTTCGATTCAAACTGGAATTGGGCGCGGCGGCGGTTATCGCCCACGCGCGTCGAACGAGGTATTCGCCAAGTCGTATGGCGACTGCAAAGATAAGGCGAACCTCATGCGTGCCATGCTGAAGGTGGTCGGGATCGAGGCAATTCCGGTGAGCATCTATGCGGGCGATCCATATTACGTGCGCACGTCGTGGCCTTCGCCGCAACAGTTCAATCACTGCATCATTGCCGTCAAGGTCGGCGATCAAACTCAGGCCAGCACTATCATTCAGCATCCGACTCTCGGCCGGCTGTTGATTTTCGATCCTACGGACCAGGAAACACTGATTGGCGACCTGCCGTCTCATCTTCAGGGTAGCCTCGCGCTCATCGATGCGAAAAGTGAAACTGATCTGGTACGCATGCCAGTGACGCCAGCGGAGATGAACCAGCTCGAGCGCATCGCGACATTGGAGTTGCAATCAGATGGCGCCATCACCGGACAGATTAAAGAACTAGCCAACGGACAGACAGCCGCGTACTTCCGCACACAGTTTCGCCGGCTTTCGAAACCGGAATACACCGGCATGATCGAACGCTGGCTAACGTCCGGAGCGACTTCAGCGCGGCTCAACAAGATGGAGCCAACGGATAACTCTGCCGAGGGCCGCTTCACGCTGAACGTCGAATTCAGTGCGAACCAGTACGGGCAACTAATGCAGGGACGGTTGCTGGTGTTTAAGCCCGCGATCGTATCGCGTCGTGAAAGCCTCGCTTTGACTGCGCCCACGCGCAAGCATCCGGTTGTGCTAAATGCAAATGCTTACTCGGAAACGGTCCAGGTCAAGTTGCCTGCGGGTTTCACGGTCGATGAGGTTCCGGATGCAGTGAAGATCGAGACGGCGTTTGGTTCGTATGTGACGAGTTACGAAGTGAAGAATAACGAGCTGGTATTCAAGCGCCAGTTGTCACAGAAAGCCACGACCATCGCGCCCGCGGATTACGAAACAGTTAGAAAATTTTTCGAGAGCATCCGCGCCGCCGAGAACGCACCGGTCGTCTTAGCAAAGCAGTAATATTTTAGCCGCCGATCCAGCGGGCGATGGTGAAGGCTGCGCCCGCGGCGGCACTTCCGATGAAGGCAGTTTGAAGGGCGCTCCTCACGGGCCGGGTGCCGGTAAAGCGCCCTTTCACAAATCCAAAAATCAACAACGCTGCCAGCGTAAAAACGACCGAATACAACAAAGCCGTTGATGTCGTCTCCGAGAAAAAGTACGGCGACAGCGGAATCATACCGCCTGCAACGTAAGCCCCTGCAATCGTCAGCGCGCTGGTGAGTGCGCGACGCGGATTCGGCTTCTCCAGTCCCAGCTCGAAGCGCATCATGAAGTCGATCCAGTTGCGCGGCTGCTTTTTCAACGCCTGCACGATGGGCCACGTTTCCTCGTGAGTCAGTCCGTACGCCTGAAACACCTCCGCTACTTCTCGCATCTCCTCTTCCGGAATCTCCGCCACTTCGCGCTTCTCGCGTTCCCGTTCCTTCGCGTAGTGCTCGGCATCACTCTTCGCAGCCATGTAACCGCCGAGACCCATCGCGATCGAGCCCGCGGCGATCTCCGCCAATCCGGCAGTGATGATGATGTGTGTGTGATCGATGGCGCCGGTCAATCCTGCCGCCAGCGCAAATGGCACCGTTAAACCATCAGCCATCCCGATAACAGTGTCGCGAACGACTTCGCTGGCCGTGAAGTGTCGTTCGATGTGAGGAGTCTGGGGCATCAGAACTTTCCGAGCAACATCAGCACGCCAATCGCGATAAACGCCAGCGCCGCTACTCGCTTTACCCACTCCAGCGGCACGTAATCACCGATAACACTGCCCACCAAAACTCCCAACGCCGAAACCGCAGCGAGCGCCACGCTGGCCCCGAGAAACACGGCCCACGGCTTCTTTGTGTCTGCGGCCATCGTCATCGCGGCCAGCTGCGTCTTGTCGCCCATCTCGGCCAGAAAAATAATTCCAAAAGTTGTCAGCAATACCCGCAGGTCCATTTGTCGTTCTCCAAGCCTATTTCAAATCCGTAACCAGGATTGCATCGCGCAACAAAGCGCCACGAGTACACGCCAAATTGTTGCCGTCGTGAGTGAATGAAAAACCGGTAATCAACATATCGTTGAAGTTAGTTATCTGTTTCGGTGGGCCACCTTCGACAGGCTGGCTCCAAATGTTACTCACGTTGTTTGCGTTCACCGAGTAAAGAAGTGATTTTCCGTCTGCCGACCACTGCGTAATCGTCGCCACCGTGCCGCTGGCAGTCATTTCAAAACTCTTTATGATTGGACCACCCTCGAACGGGATCACCGCCAGTCGGTTTGGCGGCGCAAACGGATCCGGCGATTCGGGATATGTAAAGACAATCAAGCGGCCATCGGGCGATACATTTCCTATGGTGGCCACATGGTCCGTGACCTGAACTGGCGTACCGCCATCGATCGACACTCTCCAAAGCGTCGGCTTCGCACCTACATATGCCGTATAGATGACCCAACGGCTGTCCGGGGTAAGAGCGGGAAACGAGTCGGACAGACCCGAAGTCAATTGCACCGGATTGCTGCCGTCGAGATTTATTCGCCAGAGATTTCTTCTGCCGTTCTGCCATAACCCGAACACGATGTAACGCCCATCAGCGGACGCCACTGGTGAAACGTTGGTGGCGTTATTGGCCGTCAACTGTTTGCGATTTTTACCGTCCTTATCTGCAATCCAGATTTCGGAGTGTCCACTCTCGTTCGACACATAGACGATTCTCTCGTCAGGCGTCCATGAGATATTGCTTCCGGTCGAGGAAAAGAAGGTAGTGACGTTTCCGGTCGGCAGTCTGACGGCTTTCGTGGCGTCGCCTTCCGGCACTACCCAGATATTCACAAGTCCCTGCGACTGGACCGTAGTTGCCTTCTTGCCATCCTGAGTCAATCCAATCGCACGGTACCCGTTCAAATCGTTCGTAACCCGCCTGACGGTGCCATCCGGGTAGCTAATGGTCCAAAGCTGTGCGGAAACTGGACTGTCCCCTGCTACCACCAACAATCCGGTCATATCCGGCAACCACTGCGTCCGCGCGGCAAACGTCCAGGACTCCCGCGAAAGCTCCTTCTCACTTCCATCCGCTACTGAGAAGCCCACGACTCTACTGCGACCAGCTACCGTCTCTACAGTTGCAGCAATGATCTCTCCGTCCGGAGACCAGGATGGACCAGTGAAGAAGAGCGGCGAGAAACGTTGGGGAGACTTTTTCACTGCCAGCGTACGCTCGCCGCTGCCATCCACGTTTGCAATTACCAGTGCGCTCTCACCCAGGGTTGGGAAGTTGCCACGTACGAGCACGAATTGCTTTCCGTCAGGCGAGAAACTGATCGGACCATCAATCCTCTCGAGCACCTTGACTGGTATGCCGCCGAGAACCGGAATGCGATAAAGCGTGCCGGCATTGAGGTTCGCCTTAATGGCGTAGAAGAGTTCGTTGCCGTCAGGCGAAAACGTGATGCCGAAATAACCGATGTTGGCTGGTGGCACGATCTGTTTGTCGTTTGCCGCGCTCACCTGTCTAATGTAAAGACTCTGGCTGCCACGATCGCTGAGGACGTAGACGATGTACTTGCCGTCGGGCGAGATCGTGGCATCGATCGCGTTTCCGGAGTTAGTCAAACGCGAGAGCCTGACATCGGAAAAGTGTGCTACCGGCGGCGTGCGGTTGGCCCAGTTGTAAACTCCATAGACGGCAGCGCCGGCGATCAGCAGCACTGCCAATAACGCGAGCGCAACGCCAAGCTTGTGTCGTTTGATCTCGAGTGTGATCGACTCGCTGATCGCACTGCGGGACAACGTGGGACGTGGGCCTGACATCGCCGCGGTCGGATCACCGGCAAGCATCACCTGTGTTCCATTCACATCACCTTCAGCAGCAAACTTGTTCTGGAATTCGAGTTCTTGTCTTAACGCCTTTAGATCGAGCCATAAATCTTTGACGACCTGATAGCGCTCTTCGCGATCCTTGCGCAGCGACTTGTTGACGATGCGCACCAGTTCCGGCGGCACTCCAGGGGCAACGCGCGTAAGTGAAGGTGGTTCGGTTTTCAGGATTGCCGCGAGTGTGTCGCTCGGCGTCTCGCCTTCGAATGGTTTGCGTCGCGCCAGCATTTCGTAAATCACTGCGCCGAGACTGAAGATGTCGGAACGGTGGTCCACTCCGAGACCGCGCGCCTGTTCGGGCGACATGTAGCCCGCTGTTCCGATCACGATTCCTGAACCGGTGCGCACCTGGATCGTTGGCGCTTCAGCAGCGACTGCCGGCGACGCTTGTTCGCTCAACTTCGCCAAACCGAAATCAAGTACCTTTATGTAGCCATCGGGCCGCAGCATTATGTTTTCCGGTTTGATGTCGCGATGAATGATGCCGGCTTTGTGCGCGGCCGAAAGCGCGTCGGCGATCTGGATCGAGATGTTGAGGACCTCGGACAGCGTGAGCGCCGATCGATTCAGGCGCAGGCGCAGCGTTTCGCCTTCGACATACTCGGTCGCGATGACGTGCGAGGCCGCGGCTTGCCGGATCTCGTAGATCGTGATGATGTTTGGATGATTCAGTGCCGACGCCGACCGCGCCTCTTGTTCGAATCGCCGCAGTCGATCGTCGTCGGTGGTGAAGGAAGTGGGCAGAACCTTGAGGGCCACTTTGCGACCGAGTCGCTTGTCCTCGGCGAGATAAACCTCGCCCATGCCGCCGCGACTGATAAAAGAGACGACTTCATAAGAACCGATCGTTTGGCCCGGATGCAGTTCGGGTCGCTCCCCAGCTAACAATGACGCCGCCGCTTCAAACGCAGGCTGGTCGATAAAGCTCCCGCTCTGTTCGTGCGACGCGATCAGAGATTCAACCTCGCCGCGCAAATCCTCATCGCCGGAGCACGCCTGCGAAATAAACGAGCTTCGCTCCTCCGGCCGGTAAGTTATCGCCGAATTGAAGATCTCCTTAACCTGTTGCCACCGCTCCGGTGTCATAACTACGGGGTGCAACTGTAGGGGCGGCCCTCCGTGG
>JAICQI010000350.1 GCA_025937955.1 Pyrinomonadaceae bacterium | reverse complement strand
ACAGATTGGTATCAGTCGTGAGTCCGTAGACTCGCTTGCCTCTAGCCACGGCCCAAATTCGTACCGATTGTTTTGATAGGAAGAAACTGTCACAGCTACGCTATTTGCCGAGGATGATTACGCCTCATTCTGATTTTGTCGTAACTCAAATCAGCAAATGATTTGTGTCTTTGGGCCTTTGTGGGTATTGTGTGCCGCGAGGTGAATCGAATGAGAGATTGGATGAGACGGTTTTCGATTGTGATTGCGCTCTTCGTTGCTGCCGGCGCGGTGATGGCGCAGCAGGGCGCGGCGATACTTACGGGCGCGGACTTAACGCGAGTCGTTCCGACCGGATTTTATTTCCAGGGCCTCAGCGCGCCGACGCAGATGCGCAATTCGGCCGCCGCTCGTTTCGGAACTGATCGCTACGTAATCTCAGGACTGGTCGACACGTCCGGCTACTCCGCTGATGTGCGGGCCAAGTACGTCGGCTTCCTGATCACGGATTCCGCTATCACCCTCAACGGAGAGTCGCTGCCGTCAGGTGCGTACGGATTCGGCTTCCCGACCGAAGGAAAGATGACGGTCATGGACCTCGCCGGAAAAGATCTGCTCTCGGTGCCGGTTACCAACGACAAGGCGCTGCGACGCCCGCGCCCATTGATGATGTCTTCCGATCCGAGTGGTGTTCGCCTATACGCCGGCAAAGATTACGTCGTCATCGCTGCCAAGTAGTAATTGCGATGCGCCACAGGTTTGTACCGTTAGTAGTTTGCTTCTCGTTGCTGCATTCACTTGTGCTGTCGGCGCAAACGCAGCAACCGATGGGTGGCGCTTCAACTGGCGTGGCCGCCACTTACACTTCGCGTCGCACTGTCGGCATAACCGATCCGAGCGCACCAATCGTCTTTGAAGACGTAACCGACAAGACCGCGCTCGCGAACTTTCGTCATCGCTCAGGCGAAGCCGCCAAAGACTACATCTTCGATACTCCTTCCGGCGGCGTGGCGATCTTTGATTATGACGCGGACGGGCGCCCTGACATCTACCTCGTAAACGGATCGACTACCGCCGCCATGCGCGGCAAAGAGAAAGCTCCCCGGTCCGCGCTCTACCGCAATCTCGGCAACTGGAAGTTTGAAGACGTTACCGACAAGGCCGGAGTAGCGAACGAGCGTTGGGGCTTCAGCGTTGCGGTTGGCGACTACAACAACGACGGCCGCGCGGACATGTTTGTCGGCAACTTCGGCGTCTCGCGTCTTTACCGCAACAACGGGGACGGCACGTTCACCGATGTCGCGGAAAAGTCCGGCGTTGCGCGCAATGGTTGGAGCACCGGCGCAAGCTGGGGCGATTACGACGGCGATGGCCGCCTCGATCTTTTTGTCCCCGGTTACGTGCAGATCGATCTCAACAACCTGCCGCCGAGGCCGAGTGATGTTGGCAAATCAGGCGTGGCGGGCTGCCAGTTTCGTGGCGTGCCGGTGATGTGTGGT
Organism: Pyrinomonadaceae bacterium; assembly: GCA_025937955.1. Taxonomy (GTDB): domain Bacteria; phylum Acidobacteriota; class Blastocatellia; order Pyrinomonadales; family Pyrinomonadaceae; genus PSRF01. The sequence continues at coordinate 4,960 of JAICQI010000350.1, read as the reverse complement.
CCACGCGGGCTAACCGGCGAGGGCGACACGCTCTATCATCAAAAGGCTGACGGCACTTTCGAAGACGTAAGTGTCAAGGCGGGTGTCAACGATCCGGAAAAGTTTTATGGTTTCTCGTCCGCTTTTGTTCACGTCGATGACGACAAGCTACTGGATTTGATTGTTGTAAACGATTCGACGCCGAACCAGCTATACATTAACAAGGGAAACGGAACGTTCGAGGAGATCGGCTATCCGTCAGGCGTGGCGTTGAACGAGAATGGGCGCGAGCAGGCGGGCATGGGCCTGGCGGTTGGTGACTACAATAACGATGGGCGGGTCGATTTTCATATCACCAACTTCTCTGACGATTCGAATACGCTTTACCACAACGACGGCAATAACCAATTTACCGATCTAACGTTTCAGGTGGGTCTTGGCGAGGTTTCGATTCCGTTTCTTGGTTGGGGCACGAGCTTTGTCGATTATGACAACGACGGCTGGCTGGATTTGTTTGTGGTAAATGGGCATGTTTATCCGGCTGTCGATGCGCACCAGTGGGGAACGAGTTACGCGCAGCAGGCGTTACTGTTCCGCAACATCAAAGGCAAGTTTGAGCGCGTAGGCGCCCCGCCTGGAAGCGCTCTGGCGAACGCGTGGCCCGGACGCGGTCTGGCGGTGGGAGACCTTGATGGCGATGGTCAACTTGATTTGGTGATCAATAATCTCGACGCGAAGCCGGTGGTATTGCGAAACACGGCGGCGGCGAGTGGTCATTGGCTTGGGCTAAGATTGACCGGAGATGTGGCGAAAAAGACTCCGAAAGATGCGATTGGCAGTGTCGTGTATTTGACTACAGGCAATGTACGCCGCCGACAAGACGTTTTGAGTGGCGCGGTTTATTGTTCGCAGAATGATTTGACGTTGCACTTCGGACTGGGCGCAGCGACAAAGGTGGATAAACTGGAAATCAAGTGGGCCAACGGCAGTGTCGAGAACATTGATGTGCCCGCTGTTGACAAGATAATGACGATCAAACAAGGTAAGTAACTTGCGACGACTTGATCTGAGAAAGGCACAGGCGGCACGGCTCAATACGATCCGGGATATCAACCGGCAGATCGTTTTGAACTACGTGCGCGAACGCGAACCGATCTCGCGCGCCGAGATTGCTCGCGAAACTGAGTTACAGCGGTCCACCATCTCCGCCATCGTCGAGGATCTCAAAAGCGAAGGACTTGTCGAGGAAGTCGGGGAAGGGGAGTCGACCGGTGGACGCCGGCCTACGCTTTTGAAGCTGCGCGCCGTCGGACCGATCGCGCTCGGCGTTTCGATCACTCCAACCTGCACGACGATAGCCACGAGCGATCTCGCCGGACGAGTCATCGATCAGGAAGAGTTTCTCACCGACCCTGACAAGACAATCAACCAGGTAATCGAGATCGTGAGCGACTTCAGTGCGCGTTACAAGGGATCGATCGAAGGTGTCGGCGTAAGTCTTCCCGGTCTGGTCGATCCGTCAACCGGAAACGCGCTCTATATTCCTTACTTCCTCTGGCGTGATCTTCCAATCGCCGAGATGATCTCGAGTGCGGCCGGCTTGCCGGTTGTGATCGACAACGACGCCAACGCCGTCGCGCTTGCCGAGCTCTGGTTTGGCCGCCCCGAAGTCCTCGACGCAAGAGATTTCATTCTCGTCCTGGTTGCAGAAGGCGTCGGTACCGGGATCATTTTTGACGGTCAGGTTTATCGCGGCCAGCGGGGCGCGGCGGGTGAGTTTGGGCACATGGTGATCGGGCGGGGCGCGCCCGTTCCGTGTTCGTGCGGGAGCGACGACTGTTGGGAAGCTTTTTCGTCAGAGCGTGCCGCCATCGCGCGTTATTTGAAGTTGTCGCGCAGCTCGGCAAACACTCGGGTCACGTTCATTGAAGTCGTCGATCGCGCTCTGGCGGGTGAGGCCAATGCAAAGGAAGCGCTGGTTGAGACCGCCCGGCAACTCGGCGTCGGTATCTCAAACCTGATTATCGGTTTCAGTCCCGAAGCGGTTGTCGTCGGCGGCGAGATCGCTCGCGCCTGGGACCTGATCGAGAGCGCGTTGACCGAAACCATCGCCAACAGCGTGCGCCGCGGCCTCCCCTCCGCTCGTATTCTCCCTTCGACCCTGGGCGAAAACCCCACCTTGAGGGGCGCCCTCAGCCTTGTCCTGGCGAGCAAGTTCGCCGCCGCCTTCGCCGCCTAATCAAAAATCCGTGCTTGGATCGGGTCAGTACCGGGAGCGGATAGCGACCGGGTAATCTGACGGACCCGGTCGCTATCGCTCCCGGTACTGACCCGATCCAAGGTGAATCTGGGGCTAAAAAACTGTTGACAGCCCGCGCAATCTGTACTAAAAACTTCGTTCGCTGTGACAACAAACTAAGTTTTCGCTTAGCTATTCAGTACCCGCGCGCCGTTTTATCCGCTTTTTCAGCCTTAGAGGAACTAAATATGAGGAAGCTGTCCACTACTACCTATACCTTTCTGCTCGCACTGTTGGTCTTAACTTTTGCCACTGCCGCCCTCGCCCAAAGCAACAAAGGCGCCATCGTCGGTACCGTTAAAGACCCTAACGACGCCCTCGTCGCCAAAGCCCAGGTCAAAGTCACCAGCGTGAAAACCGGAGAAGTTCGTACGACTGATACCGGTGAAGACGGTACGTACACGGTGACCAACCTCGAGCCCGGCCCGTACAACGTCACCGTCGAAGCCTCCGGCTTTCAAGCAGTGACAGTCGAGGCAGTGCAAGTGGAGACAAACTCTCGTCTGCCACTCGACGTGAAGTTTGCCAGCGTCGCCAGCACCAGTTCCTCGGTGACGATCACAGCTGATTCAGCTCCGCTGGTTGAAAGCGAGACCAGCGTACGCGGCGACCTAATCACCGGCCGGCAGGTGACAGATCTGCCGATTCCGCAAAGAAACTTTACGCTACTGGCGGGACTTTCTCCGGGCGTGACGCGCCCGAATCTTGGGCTACTCGGTGGCGGCGGAAACTTCGTCGACGGTGGCGGTGGGCAGAACAATACCGAGTCGACCCGCTTTCGTGAATCGGGCGGTTCCGTACTGGTTATCAATGGCGCGCGCGCCACCAACAACAACTTCACGCTCGATGGCGTGGACAATAACGAATCTCAGTTTGGTCAGATCGCGATCTATCCGCAACCGGATGCGATTGCAGAATTCAAAATCGAATCGAGTGTGCCCTCGGCGGAATCCGGTCGCGCGGGTGGCGGGATCATCTCCACTACGTTCAAATCCGGCGGTAATGAGGTTCATGGTACGGTCGGTGAGATTTATCAGGGCCGCTTTCTGAGTGCGGCCGCCGGCAAATTTGACAATCCTGATTCACCGCCCGTGCCGAATTACGTTACTCACAACTTCTACGGCACCGTGGGTGGTCCAATCTTCCTGCCGCGACCCGGCGAAGGAGGATCAGCTCTCTACGACGGCCGCAATCGTTCGTTCTTCTTTTTCTCGCTCAATGGTCAGCGAAACAGCACGCCGATCTTCGGCGGCACGGGCGATCCGCAGGCAGTGCCTGTTCCGACAGCAAGGATGCGTCTGGGCGATTTTGGCGAGTTGTTGCAACCGGGAGTTCCGCAGGAATACACGCTTGTTGGAGGTACCAAAATTATGGCTCCCAAGGGGACCATATTCGCTCCTAACGGCACACCCATTCCCGGAAACGATTTGCGGAACTGCCCGAGCTGTGGACCACTTTCGCCCTTTGCGGTGAATTATGTGAATGCTTTCCCGCTTCCGAATCGTCCGGGGATCGGTCGCAACTTCCTCACCAACCGCACAGAAGGCGCCAATGTCGACAGCTACGACATACGCATCGATCATCGCCTTACTGACAGCAACTCGCTCTTTGGTCGTTACAGCAAATCCAACAGCGCGCGGGCGCGCGACAACTTCTTCCCGTTGGGTACTTCGCCGAACGGAAACGATCTTCCGGCTGGACCATCTGCCGGTGATGAGTTTGGCGATTCAAAAGGTTTCACGCTAGGCGACACCCACATTTTCTCTCCCACTGTCGTCAACGACGCGCGCTTCGGATACACCAGAGTGCAAATCGGAATTTTCAACACCGGCGTCAATGGCACCGGCGGATTTAGTCCAACGGTTTCCGCAAATCTTGGCGCTCCTAACATCAATATCAGTCCAAACACCAGCGGTATAGTTTTGGTGGGAATTGTCGATAATTTCAACGGCGAGGATCGCGCGACTGAATTCACCGGGGATGGTGGGCCGTTCTATTTTCTCTCAAATAACTTTCACGTCGCCGACGCTGTCACGGTCGTAAAAGGAAATTCGACATACAAGTTTGGCGGTGACTACCGCGTCAGGCAGAACAGTAATTTCGACGGCGGTCGCAACGGCGGCACCAAAGGAAACTACCAGTACGGCACCACCGATAGCGGGTTCGTCTCCGGTAATTACAACGGCATCGGTCCGAACGATACCGGGTCGTCCCTGGCCAACTTCCTGCTTGGTTATCGGCCGGGTTTTGTGACTCGAGGCGATCCAGGTGGTCCATACTACCAATCGAGCAAGGAAATCGCTTTCTTCGTCCAGGACGACTGGAAAGTCAATCCTGATTTAACTCTGAATCTGGGTCTGCGCTACGACATTTTCACGGCTCCAACGGAACGCTTCGATCTACAGAGCAACTTCGTTCCGGAAACCAGGACGATTCAGATGGCGGGCGATAATGCGCCGGGCGGACGCGATCTCGCAAACACCGACAAGAATAATTTTGGACCGCGAATCGGTTTCGCTTACAGTGGCTTCAAGGATGATAAGACGTTGGTTATCCGCGGCGGTTATGGTCTGCTCTACGCAACCGACACCGCGGCGGCGCAGCCTCTCACTGCTAATCCAGGCACTGGCGCGGCCAGTTATTCCTGCAACCCGATAACTAATCCGGGTGGTTGCCCTGCTT
>JAICQI010000022.1 GCA_025937955.1 Pyrinomonadaceae bacterium | reverse complement strand
GCAGCAGCTGTTCGATGGCTTCGACCGCTCTGAAACGTCCTGATTCGTTTCGTCTGAAATCTTCAAACACGGAGGCGCTCAGCGCGTCGCTCGTGTCGGCCCGCCGGTTTGCTTTTCCGAAGAGCGGTGGGTTATCTAAAAGGCATATCGAGCTCCAAAGATGATAGTAAGCGGCATAGCGCACGCGTGAGGGCGGCATCTTGTCGTTGTTCGAACCGTATGGTGGATCGTAATAGGCGAGGTCGGCGTCGATCGACGGAGCGATGTTGAAGATGTCGCCGTGATGAATCTCGTGCTCGCGCGTTTTCGGAATGATCTTCGGAATCCGCAGCTTCATCTGCCGGTAAGAACGCGGAGACCACTCGTTCAGGTAGGAAGCGTAGTGACCGATCGTGCTGTCGACTTCATCCATCGCCAGGATCAGGCTTGTTAGTGCGACAGCTCGTTGATGTTTGTTTAGGGGTAATTGCTCGATCTCCTCGCGGATCGCATCGAGCTTGAGCGTGTTGTGAAGTTGCCACGGTCTCTTCTGTCCGTTGGCTCTAATGCCGTAGTGTTCCGTGAACCAGCCATGCTTGCCTGGAATAGTGTTCAGATGGTCAATTAATTCTCTGTAATACTCGCGTGGATACGGGCTCAGCAGGTAGCACTCACCGAAGACCCTGGACCAGACGGCGATGTCGTTTGCGATTACGCGGTAGCCGGCGTGCGCTAACGCTTGCGATACGCGCGTGGTTCCCGAGAAGCCGTCGAAGACGGTCTGTGGTTGCACCTTGTCGGCGAGACGGAGAATGTGAGGCAGAAGCTTTAATTTTGACCCTGCATACTTGATGCCTTCAGTGGTAATCTCTGCGTACCTCTGCGTCATTGGCGGAAGATCTAACCACAAAGACACGAAGTCACAAATGTTTTTACGACTATGAAGAAAACTAAAACTGCGACAAGTAGACGAAAGTTTCTCAAAGTGCTTCCGGCGCTTGGTGCCGCCGGTTTATCGGCTTCGAAGATGCCGCTTGATGTTTTGGCGCAGACTGCGACGCCTTCGCCCAGTCCGTCTCCGACTCCAACGCCGCGCATCACCAAAGAGATGATGCACCAGGCGGAAAAACTGATCGGAATCGAGCTCACTGACGCGCAGGAGGCGATGGCGCTTGGTGGCGTCAATCGCAACCTCGACTCGTACGAGACGATCAGGAAGATCGACGTCCCGCTCGACACTGAACCCGCGATCGCCTTCCATCCAACTCGTGCGCGAAAAGAGCTCTACGTCAACAAGACGAAGTTTCGTTTCGGCAAAGTTGAAGTGCCGCAGTTTAAGACGGTCGAGGATCTTGCCTTCGCGACGGTGCCGCAACTTGCCGAGTTGATTCGCACGCGCCGAGTTTCGTCGACTGAATTGACGAAGATGTATCTCTCGCGGCTGAAGAAGTTTGGGCCAAAGCTGCTTTGTGTTGTCACGCTCACCGAGGAGCTCGCGTTGAAGCAGGCGGCTGCGGCAGACGCGGAGTTAAAGCGTGGGAAATATCGTGGCCCACTGCACGGCATTCCGTGGGGCGCGAAAGATCTCTTCGCGACTAAAGGAATCAAGACGACCTGGGGCGCCGAGCCTTATCGCGATCAGGTGATCGATTACGACTCGACTGTGGTCGAACGATTGAACGAGGCCGGGGCTGTGCTGGTAGCGAAGTTATCGATGGGCGCGCTCGCACAGGGAGCACGCTGGTTCGCCGGCGTCACGCGCAACCCCTGGGCGCCTGACGAAGCGCAACAAGGATCGAGCGGTTCATCCGCGGGACCGGCTGCGGCTACGGCAGCAGGACTGGTGGGATTCTCGATCGGTACGGAAACGCTTGGCTCCATCGTTTCGCCGTCGTCACGATGCGGCGTGACCGGTTTGCGCCCGACGTACGGCCGCGTGAGTCGTTACGGCGCGATGGGGTTGAGTTGGACCATGGATAAGATCGGTCCGATGTGCCGCGGCATTGAAGATTGTGCCGCGGCGCTCCACGCGATTTACGGTCCTGACGGGAAAGACATCACCGTCGGCGACGCGCCTTTCAACTGGAACCCTGATACAAACATCAGCTCGCTGCGAATCGGTTATCTGAAAACCGAGTTTGATGGTCCAACAACGCCGCCCACAAACGAGCAGCAACGGGTACAAGCGGAACAACGCCGCGCAGTTTATAAAACCGCGCTGGAAGTGTTGGAAAAGGCGGGTGCGAAACTGACCCCGATCGAGCTGCCAAAGTTTCCGGCAGCGTCGTTGAGATTCATCCTGTCGGCCGAAGCGGCGGCGGCGTTTGACGACATCACGCGCGATGGGCGTGTCAATCAGTTGTCAGGACAGTCACCGAACGATTGGCCGAACACGTTTCGCACGTCGCGGTTTATTCCGGCGGTTGAGTACTTGCGGGCGCAGCGTGCGCGCACGTTGCTGATGCGCGAGATGGAAACGCTAATGTCGCAGTGGGACGTGTTTGTCAGTCCGGCGCCGGGAAGCGCGAGCCTACTGATCACAAACCTCACGGGGCATCCGGCGGCGGTGTTGCCGTGTGGATTCGTCAACAATCTGCCGGTGGCGATCATGTTTACCGGTGGTGTGTACGACGAGGCGTCACCGTTGCGAGTGGCGCTGGCGTTTGAGCGCGCGACGAAGTGGCACGACATGCACCCTACGCTGGTAAGCTGAGTTCAAAGGAAGAGCCCTGGCCTGGTTTGCTTCGAACACGTACGGAACCGCCGAGCGCTTCGATTGAGGTTTTGACGACATCAAGGCCGACGCCACGACCCGAGATGTTGGAGACTTCGGCGGCGGTCGAAAAGCCGGGCTGAAAGATCTGGTCGATCATTGAGGGATCGATTCCGCGTCCGTCATCTGTGACGGTGATCGTGATCCGATCGTCATGCCTGGCGATTTCAATAATCACTTTGCCGCGCGTTTCAATGCCGTGATCGACGGCATTGCGAACCAGGTGAACAACAGGGTCGCACAATGCCTCGTCAAGTTCTTGATCTGAACCGCGCGTTTCGAAATCCACTTTCTTGCCGGTTGCGAGCGCCGCGGCTCGTCCCGCTTGCAGTGCCTGCTGAAACACGCCGCCAAACGGTGCGGCCGGTAGATTGACCAGCTCTGCTTCAAACTTTGCGAAAGCATTCTCGAGTGTGTTCCCTGGAAGAGCAGTGTGCTGCGAAGAGATTTCTTCAATCGCGATAACGGAAGTGTTTGAGAGTTCTTCGATTGTCTCGCCGGCTTCGGCTTTGCGCGCGTAGAGAATTCTGAAGTTGACTTTGCCCACCCGCTCCTTATCGATTCTCGGCGAAGTTGAAATCACTTCTCCAGCGGAGCTCAACGTTTCTTTCAAACTCTGAAACTCTCGATCGAAATCCGCGACATCAAAACTCGTCTGCACGACAAAAAGTCTCGCGCCTGCTGTTAGTGGGCTGGTGCGGAGCGAATGCAACACGTTCTCAAATTCGTGGGCGGCAGCGGCGAGATTATTCAAACCGTTGGCGGAGGCTTTTGCTTTGAGATTGTGGACGTGACGGAAGAGGGTATCGATGAGTTTACGTTTGCGCGGGCCGTCATCACCGGCTTCGCGCAATCCTTCGATTGCAATCAAAATTTGTTGAATCTGCGAATCGGTACTCATCCATGAAGATCTGTGGCTTATAAATCCGCGTCAATCCGCGTCTTCTGTTTCCGGTTGAACATTCTTTTGTGGTTGCTGCTCGTCAAGGTCGCGCTTGATGGCGTCGAGAATACCATTGATGAACTGGGTGGCTTCGTAAGTAGAGAAGCGACGTGCGATTTCGAGTGCTTCGTTGATGGCGACGGTGCGGGGAGTAGGTTCGTAAAGAAACTCGTAGACGGCGAGGCGCAGGATGTTGCGATCGACGACCGCCATGCGTGCGATACGCCAGTGTTCGGCGCGCGAGCGGATGCGTTCGTCGAGCAATTCCAGGTTGGAAAGCGTTCGCGAGGCGAGGCGTGTAGCGAATTCACGGGCGGTGTCGTCGAGATCTGACTCTCCCAACTCAGCCCAATAGCTTCGGACCACGTCGTCCGCGGGCATTTCGGCAACGTCAGCCGCAAAGAGCATTTGCAAGGCACATTCACGTGCCTTACGTCGCGAACCCATAAAGTATTACCAAAAACCGTTAAGCCACAAAAGACACAAAATAGTTAGCCACAAGAAGGCACAAAAGTCACAAAAATAATTAGACGAGATTCGCTGTTATTTTGTGCTTTTGGTGCCTTTTTTTGGCTAACTATTTTTGTGCCTCTTTGTGGCCTCACTCGAAAGCTTCCTTGTAAAGATTTACTAATTCCACCGCCGTCATGGCGGCTTCAAACCCTTTGTTGCCCAACTTCACTCCCGCGCGATCGATAGCCTGATCGACCGTGTCGGCCGTGACGATGCCGAATACCACCGGCAGTCCGGTGGTCAGTGCTGCATGAGAAATTCCGCGCGCCACTTCGCTTGCGATGTAATCGAAATGCGGAGTTTGACCGCGGATGATTGTACCGAGACAAATGATTGCTTCAAACCTACGTGATTGTGCCAAACGCAGCGACAGCAGCGGAATCTCGAATGCGCCCGGTACGCGATACAGATGAACGTTTCCATCCTTCGCTCCCAGTCGCTTGAGAGCATCGAGCGCGCCTTCCACCAACCGCGCCGAGATCAATTCATTCCAGCGGCTGGCCACAATTGCAAAGCGAAAGGCCTCAGCGTTAAGACGTCCTTCATGAACTGTAGGCTGCAAGCGATTCGACTCCGCGACCTGAATAGTCACTACGTTTTGCAGTATAGGAGATGCTTCGAGACGCATCAAGTTGATGAATTCTTTTGTTACTCCTCCCTTTAGAGAGTAATGCTAACACCGTGAGGTTGTGAAAGCGACGGCTATCTTTAGTCGAAAATGGCTATTTGTTGTCCAGTCTGGCTAATCTTCAGATCAGGTTCATTGGTGTTGGGTTTTTTGGGTCTTTGTAGTCGTAGAAGCCGCGGCCGGACTTGCGGCCGTAGAGACCTGCCAGCACCATGCGCTTCAATAGTGGTGGTGGGGCGAAACGCTTCTCGCGAAACTCGTTGAACATGATCTCGGCGATGTAATAAGTCGTGTCGAGACCCACGAAATCGCCGAGGGTAAACGGACCCATCGGATAGCCACACCCAAGCTTCATGGCGTTATCGATGTCCACAATCGAGCCGACGCCCTCCTCCAACGCACGAATGGCGTCGAGCATGTACGGCACCAGTAGGCGATTGACGATGAACCCGGTTTTGTCACCAGCCCGCACCGGAACTTTGCCGAGCTTCTTCCCAAAATCAACCGCCTGCTCGTAAACGTCATCGTCCGTCAGGATCGTCTTAACCACTTCGACCAGCTTCATCAACGGCACCGGATTGAAGAAGTGCATGCCAATGAAACGGCGCTGGCGCTCGACCGACGTCGCCGTCATCATCTCCGTGATTGATATCGATGAAGTATTCGAAGCAAAGATCGTCTCCGGCTTGCAAATCTCATCCAACTGCTTATACGTGCTGCGCTTCTCTTCGAGGTTCTCAATAATCGCTTCGATGATGATGTCGCAATCCGCGAGCTCGGCGAATGATGTCGTGCCTGACAGGCGACTGCGAATTTCCCGTTGCTGATCGGAAGTTATCGTTCCCTTTTCGGCAAACTTCGCCAACGACTTCTCAATCCCGCCAAACCCTTTCGCAATCAGATCGTCCGAAACTTCCTTAACGACAGTTTCAAATCCGGCGGTCGCCGCCACCTGCGCAATACCTGAGCCCATGAGCCCGCATCCCAAAACTCCGACTTTCCTGATTTCCATAATCTCTCCTGAAGTTTTATTAGAGCTGCGCTGTATAAGTCTTTGCAGCGCTCTTCAACCACTGATCATATTCCTTACGCCACACGTTGTACTCATCAACCAGCTTCTGATCCAGATTTGGCTGACGTTGTGGCCCGTTCCCGGGCGTTGCCGAAGCCGCAGCGCTTGCAAGTTTCGAAAGAATCAGCAAAAGACTGTGGCGCAGCTCGGCGGCACGCGCATCCGGCACCGGCGCCTGCATCGCTCTTTGCGTTACAAGCGGTACGTCATGCAAATCGTTATTATGAATCACCGCCGAGACTTTCTCCTGAACCTGGTTCATCGCATTCACATAATTCAGAAAAATCAACGCATTCGCGTTCTCCGTCGTCGTGCGCACAACAGCAGGCGGCCGCTGATTGAAGTTTCTGACAACTTTGTAACCCGCCACAACGATCACTGCCAAACACAAGAACTGCAAGATGCGCCACGCCGTCGTAATACTCGCGCGCGCTCCCGGCCTTCGATAGTCGAGGAAGAGCGCGAGCGCAGCGCCCGCGAAAAGCCCGCTGAGATGCGCCGCGTTGCCGATGAAGGCGCGACCAATAAACCCGATGAAAAGGTTTATAAAGATTATTGGCAGCATGCCGGTGCCAAATACGCGCTTGAAACCTTCCGGCAGCTCATGACGAAACTTGATCCCGAAGACGAACAGAACTCCGATCAACCCGAACAACGCACCGGACGCACCCGCCGCAGGAACGTCGATTTTGTGAAAGATGAAAGTTCCCAGTAGACCCCTGGCAAGTTGTGGTTGCACCGCCAAATAACTTCCCACCGAGCCCGCAATACCGGTGACCACCCAAAACACGACAAACTTCGCCGACCCGTAAAGCTTCTCGACGAATGGACCAAGGATCAACAAGCTGAACATATTCATCAGCAAGTGGAGCACGTTGATGTGTACAAACATCGGCGTGATGAAGCGCCACCATTGATTGTACGGACGATCGATCAGGTAATTGAGCTTGGCGCCATAAGCGATCAGCACTCTATCGGGAAAGCCCTGCAACAAAGCAGCGCCGGAGAGCCCGCTCGATTCCCACATCAAGAGAAAGATGAAGAGATTGGCAACGAGCAGAACGATCGTGAATTTGTAGGGACGATTGAGGACAGCGCGTGCGAACCTGATCGTTTCCTTGTCGGGAACTCGTTCGCCGGCAGCGGCGGCAGGCTGGGTACCGCTTGCGGCTCCACAGACGGCGCATTGAGTTTCGCCGGCGCCGACGATTGCCCCGCAACTACGGCACATCGTAGGCCGGCCGGGATTAGTTTGATTTGACTCGCGTTCTGACAATCAGGCGTCAGCCCATCTTCTCCAGCAGACTTACGAGGTCGTCGGCATGTTCCTCTTCAACTGCGAGAATACTTTCCATCAGTCGTCTCGACGTCGGATCGTCGTTGCCGAAGTAATTGATCATCTCGCGATAACTATCGATTGCAATACGCTCAGCCACGAGATCCTCTTTTATCATTTCGGTGAGCGAAGTGCCCTCGACGTATTCCGCGTGGCTGCGCATCAGCAAACCTTCGGGATTGAAATTGGGCTCGCCCTGGAGCTGAACTATGCGTTGTGCAATCGAATCCGCGTGTCCCTGTTCGTCGTTCGCATGTTGGAGAAACTCAGCGGCCACGCTTTCGGCATGTATTCCGCTGGCCATGTAATAATGACGCTTATACCTCAGCACACAGACGATCTCGGTCGCCAGTGCCTCGTTCAAAATTTTAACTGCTGTTTCACGATCCGCGCGGTAACCTTCGGTCACAGCGCCATTCTCGATGTGTTGTCGCGCGCGTTCGCGCAAAGTTTTGATATCAGTGAGAAATGGTTGATTAGCCACAGGCCTCACTCCTTGGTCTATGATTTAGGGGAGCACGGATCTTAACCGATCTGTGATACGGATTGCCACGGACGATCCGTAATCCATCTGTGTTAATCCGTGGCTAAAAGTTTTCCCTGTAGCTTCAGCACGGTCGGAGCATTCGGATCGCTCGTCACTTCGACCGGCACTTGCCAAACAAGCGTCTTGATCCTGCAAGTCCCCGTATTATCTTCACGACAATAAAACAGCGTCACTTGAGCACGCAGGTTGGCGGATCCGGCGGCGCCGGGGCTTAATGGAACGACAATCGGCAACTTCAAATCCTTCGCCGATTTTGCAGCGACTTTTTCATCGACGGCCAGGCTCTTACCATCAACTGAAACTTTGTAGCGCTGCGGCGCCAGCGGATTGAGGTGATAACCCGCGGGTAGTTCCACATCGATTTGAAGTGTACCGGTAGTGCTGGCGCGGAGTTTTTGGGCCGGCACTTTCAGTTCTTCAGCGTTAGGCCCGGAAGCGTTTTCGAGCGCTTGCATGTTCCTCATCGGCGGCGTCAGGCCGTTGATACGAAGTGTGGAAGCGCGTTTTGTTTTGAGATCGATCACGCGAATGGCGTGATTGTTTGTGTCCGCGACGTACAGATTGCCGTTCGCCAACGCCAATCCACCTGGCTCGTAAAACGACGGTGACGCGCCGTCTGACTGGCCGGGCTTTCCGGTGCCGAACAGCGACGTTACTTTTTCCTGTTTTGGATCGAGCTCTTTGATCTTGTGATTGTAAGTGTCAGCGATCAGCAGTTTGTCACCGTAAGTGATCAAACCAAGGGGATGTTGCAGGCGCACGTCGTCTCCCTTGCCATCGACGTCGCCAAAATCGAACAGATCGCCGCCGACGAGAGTCTTCACCGTACGTCCGGCGAAATCGATAGCGCGAATGATGTTTGATTCGCTGTCAGCGACGTAGAGAGTTTTTCCATCCGTAGCCATTCCTGAAGGTTGTGCAAAGCCGGCCTTGTCCAGAGCGCCGTCAAGGCGCGCTTCACGACCTGAGCCTGCGAACGTCGAGACTTCATTCTTCTCGAGATCGAGCTGCCAGATCTGGTGTGGACCAGCCATGGCGATGTAGAGCACGCGCCCGACCAATTGCAGATCCCACGGCGAACTCAGTGCAACCGTCCGCGCCGGCCCGGTTTTGAAATACTCGCGCGACTGCTGGCCCGTGCCTGCAATCGTTTCCACTGTGCGCGACTTCAGATCGACGCGCCGGATGAGATGGTTTCCAGTGTCGGCGACGTAGAGATTGTCGCCCGAGAGTGCCAGGCCTTGCGGACGATAGAACGTCGCTTTATCAAACGCGCCATCCGCGGCGCCGGGCTCGCCAGTACCAATGGTTTCTACCAGCGTGCCGTCGAGCCTCGTGATAACGATGCGATTGTGGTTTGAGTCGGCGATGAAGAGACGACCCGTGTTTGCATCCGCGATGATTTTGCCGGGAAAGGCCAGCGGCAGGTCGCCAACTTTGGCGCGTTCGAGCACAAGTTTAAGAGGCTGCTCATTCAGCTCGCCTTTTTTGCGAAAGTCCTCGATCGTCTTGGCGATGGCTTGATCTATAACGTCGTAATTACCTTCCCCCGAGACGCCGCCGATTACATAGCCCGCCGGGTCGATGAGCACCTGCGTGGGCCATGCGCGCACGCCGTAGCTTTGCCAGACGGCATATTCGGAATCGTTGTAGACCGGATGTTCGATCTCGTAGCGCAGGATGATGCGCCTGATGTTCTCCGTCTCTTTTTCGTTTTGAAACTTGGCGGAGTGGACGCCGATTACGACCAGTTGATTGGGGTACTTGGCTTCAAGCTTCTTTAGATCCGGAATGATGTGGATGCAGTTGATGCAGCCGTAGGTCCAGAAGTCGAGTAAGACGACTTTGCCTTTCAACCCGGCGAGCGAGAGCGGCTTGTCAGTATTCAGCCAACCGCGACCACCGGTGATTTCCGGCGCGCGAACACGTGGTCTTTCTTGTGCAGACATGGAGACACCCTGAGCCATCAAAATAAGTAGTAGTAGTAAGAACGCAGTTTTCACGGTTTACACGGGTTGGTTTTCGAGCAGTTGATCGACGCGCTCAATCGCGCGTCTCAAATGCGGAATCGTGATCGATCCGCCGACTACGAGCGCCACGTTAAAAGCGTCAAGAAACTCTTCACGGTTTATTCCAATCGCAGCGCATTGCTTGATGTGATAGGTGATGCAGTCGTCGCAACGAAGCACGGCTGACGCCACCAGGCCCATCAATTCTTTGGTCCGTTTGTCGAGCGCGCCGTCTTCGTAAGCCTGGTTATCGAGCGCAAAGAAACGTTTGATCCCCAGGTGATTGCTGCCGAGCAGTTTCTCATTCATCGCCGCGCGATAGCGGTCAAACTCATCCATTGCGTGCGCCCTTTCATGTAAATTGAACCCTCATTGTACGATCCATGTGCATCCGTGCAAATCCGTGGCTAATACTTTAACCTTTAGCTCTTGAACAAACAGGCATTCACAACTCTCGAATATCAGCACCTGCTGGAGCTGATAAAACGAAACGCGCAGACCGAAACAGGACAGCGGCGCGTCGACGCTCTCACGCCTATCGACGACGTTGATGCTTTGCGACGCGAGCTTTCCGCGTTGTCAGAGTGCGTCACGTTGAGACGTCGCGGAGTCAAGTGGTGGTTCAACGGACTGAGTGATCCAACCGAAGCGATTGCGCGTCTGCGAGTCGAAGGGGCGAGCCTGGATCCGCTCGCTATTTTGCAAACAGCGCGTCTTTGCGAACAGGCGATGTCTGCACGCGCTGCCATTCTCGCTGAGCGCGAGAATGCGCCGGTGTTGTGGCAACTGGTTGAAAATCTACCGCGCGATCTCAACTCGCTCGTCGCACGCGTAACGAACAAGATCCTGCCGAGTGGAGAGCTCGACGATCGTGCCAGTCCTGAGCTGGCGAATATTCGTCACGAGATCAACGTACTGCGCTCGCGCATCACGCGCTCGCTCGAAAGACTGATGCACAGGTCCGCTGAAGCGATCCAGGACGAGCTCGTCACGATCCGTAACGATCGTTTTGTGATTCCCGTTAAAGCCGATCATCGCGGGCGGGTCCAGGGTGTGGCCCATGGCTATTCGTCTTCCGGCGCGACTGCTTTCGTCGAGCCGCTCGAAACGATTGACGCCAATAACGAGTTGCAGAGCCTGCACGAGAGCGAGGCGCGCGAGATTGCCCGGATCCTCTCCGGGTTGTCAGCAGAGTTGCGCGCGCAACTGCCGGCCATCGAGATGGCTGCGGAAGCGGTCGCCGAGCTCGACTTCATCAACGCTCGCGCCGTTTTTCACCAGACGTTCAACTGCGTCGTTCCTGAAATACAAACGCGGAGAGATGCATATACAAGCGGGCAGTTGGAATTAGTCGAAGCGCGGCACCCGTTGCTCGAGGAAAACCTGCGCGCAACAGGCGGCGCGGTGGTCCCGGTCTCGTTTGCACTCGACGATGAAAAGAACGCGATGGTGATCTCCGGCGCGAATGCCGGTGGCAAGACTGTCGTTTTGAAAACGACGGGTCTGCTCGCGTTGATGGCGTTGTCAGGAATTTCCGTGCCGGCGCGGTCAGCACGGTTTCCGTTTTATGCGTCTGTGCTGGCGGATATCGGCGATCATCAATCGCTGGCCGCAAATCTCTCGACGTTTACGTCACACGTCGCAAACATCTCGCGAATGATCGAGGTGTGCGAGGCGCCCGCGTTGGTCCTGCTGGATGAAGTCGGAACCGGAACTGATCCTGAGGAAGGATCGGCGCTCGGCGTGGCTGTTGTCGATCATTTCCGCAGGGTTTGCGGCGCGCACGTCATCGCCACTACGCATTACAGCGGACTCAAGATGTACGCAGGCAACGAAGAGGGCGTGATTAATGCGAGCGTTGAGTTTGACGAAAAGACTTTGAGACCGACCTACCGGTTGGTCGTCGGCATGGCTGGCGCTTCGTCGGGATTGGAGATCGCTCGCAGGTTTGGCGTGCCGATGGGGATCGTCGACAGCGCGATGAGATCTGTTAAAGAGTCGTCGTTGCAGGCGTCTGAATATTTGCGACGCATCAAGCGAGAAGCGGAAGACGCGGAGTCTTTGCGTGTTGCGCTCGAGGAGGAGCGAAAGGCAGTCGCTGAAAAATTCGCTTCGCTCGACAAAGAGGCAGTGAAACATGAGCGTGAACGGCAAGCAACGTTTGAGCAGACTGTGCAACGCACGCTCGCCGACCTCGAGAAACGCGCGCAGGAGTTGGTGGCACGCATTGAAGATCGCACTGAGCGCGTAAGAGTCGAGCGAGAAGCGCAACGCCAGGTCGCCGAGATGAAACGCACCGTGCCAAGAAGTGTGCGCGTTGTGCGTGAAGGTCAGACGGTCCAACCGGAGCGCGTCGAGCCGGAAACTGAAGAGGTCCCGCAGTACGTTGCTGCGGCGCCACGCGAGATTGTTGTGGGCGATAAAGTAAAACTTCGTTCCTTTGGATCTGTGGGAGTGGTGGATCAGATCAAGGATGGTCTGGCAGAGGTGCGCGTGAAGTCCCTCAAGTTCAGAGAGAAGCTCGAGAACCTCGAGCTCGTCGAAGCTCCGGCGAGTTCAAAGCTGCAAGCAGGTAAATTGGAAAAACTGCGACGCTCCGCAAACACTGAAATTCATCTGGCAGCGGCTGAACAGAAGGCGCAGTCAGAACTAAACGTGATCGGACGCACAACGGATGAAGCAGTCGACGCAGTCGATAAGTTTCTCGATGAAGCCTCCCTGGCGAGCTTGAGTCAAGTCCGAATCGTTCACGGGCACGGCACCGGTGCCCTGCGACGCGCCATCGCGGGTCTCCTCGACGGCCACCCTCACGTTTCTCGTTTCCTCCCCGCCCCTCCCGATCAGGGCGGTACTGGCGCAACACTGGTTGAGTTGAGACAATAGCCACAGATTAACGCGGATATAAAATCGATTATCCAAACTCATCCGCGTAAATCTGCGGCCCATTTTAAGAGATGCGTTACCCCCAGACATTCATCGACGATCTCAAACGTCAGGCAGACATCGTCCGCGTCATTCAGGACTACGTGCAGCTCAAGAAGAAGGGCGCTAACTGGATGGCGTGCTGTCCGTTTCACAAAGAAAAGACGCCGTCGTTTTCAGTCAGTCCTGCCAAGGAAATTTTCTACTGCTTTGGCTGTCACAAGGGTGGCTCGGTTTTCAATTTCGTTATGGAAATCGAGCGCGTCAACTTTCCGGAAGCTATCAAAATCGTTGCGGACAAGATCGGCATGCCGCTGCCGAAAATGGTGGACGACGGCCGCTTCGAAGCGCGACGCCAGGAAGCAGATTACGTCATCCAACTCAACTCCTGGGCCATGGAGTGGTGGCAACAGCAGCTCGAAACGAGCAACGAAGGACGCATCGCCCGCGACTATCTGGCACAGCGGGAAATCTCCGAAGAAACGCAAAAAACTTTTCGTCTCGGTTACGCGCCCGACAGTTGGGACTCACTTTCGATTTATCTGCGAAACAAAGGGGCCACTCAGGAACATATTGATCGTAGCGGGCTGGTTGCAAAAAAAGAAGACAGCAACCGTTCTTATGATCGATTTCGCGGTCGATTGATGTTTCCGGTGCTCGATGCGCAGGGACGGCCCATCGCTTTTGGTGGTCGCACACTGAAAGGCGAGGATGCGAAATACATCAACTCGCCCGAAACCGCTGCATATGTAAAAGGTCGAAATCTTTTCGGCCTGAACCTCACTCGTGATGAGATCCGACGTCAGGGCTACGCGATCCTGGTGGAAGGATTTCTCGATTTGATCGTGCCGTATCAGTTTGGAGTGCGAAACGTGGTAGCGAGTTTGGGAACAGCACTGACGAACGATCAGGCAAAGCTTCTAAGTCGGTTTGCGCGCAAAGTGCTAGTCAACTATGATGGCGACCGCGCCGGCATACAGGCGGCGAAGAAGTCGATCGAAATTCTCCTCGCAGAGGATCTTGAAGTAAAAGTTTTAGTACTACCCGACAATGCGGATCCCGATGAGTTCATCCGAAAGTTTGGTGTAACTGAGTATCAGCGGCAACGAGCGCAGGCACAACCACACATACAATTCGTGATCGAAAGCGCTTTACGCGACCGTAATCTTCACCGGCCCGCGGAAAAGGCTGAAGCCGTCGAAGAAGTTCTTCCCTACCTTCGGGCGGTCAAGAACGGTGTTCAGAAGCGCGAGTATTTCGACATGGCGATGGATGCGCTCGGAATCGATCGAGAGAACGTCAATTCATCAACCTGGCGACGCGAGTTATGGCAAACAGTGCGGCACAATCGTCCGCTGCGTGCTGATAGCGTTCAGTCGTTGACAAGACGAACCGAAGCCACCGCCGCAGAACAGCGTTTGCTTGGATTGCTGTTCGCGGATGCGAATTTGAGGCGCGAGGTTTTGCCGATGTTGCGAGAAGAAGATTACGAAGACCTGGCAACAGCGCCGCTCTTTAAAGCCTTGTTTGAGCTCGAACGCGAAGGAACGGAAATTGACTTCGACGCGCTGAGCGCCAAGACCGAGGGCGACGAATCCGCCACCAGCATGGTCCCGATGGTCTTGATGAACTCCTCTTTGCACGGCTCAAACGAGCATTACGTCGCTGCAGAATGTGTCTCAACGTTCAGGCGAATGAAGCTCGAACAGCGAATCGAAGAGCTGAAAAGAGAATTGGCGAAAGCCGAACGGGAACAGGACATCGAGAAAGTTTCGAAACTTTCGGCAGAACAGATTCAACTCTCTGCACAACGTCAGGGAATGCTGCAGCCTCCACAGTGAAGCAACCTCGCGTTATTCAAGTAGTAACTCGGAGCGAAACAGTGAGTACTATGGAAGACAAAGATCGCGACGACGTGATGGAACGACTGCTCGAACTGGGCGGCGACAAGAAGTACCTGACGTTCGACGATCTCAACCGCGAATTACCGGACAATGTTGTTTCTCCCGACGACATTGAAGACGTGCTGCAGAAGCTCGAAGGCTCAAACATTCCGGTTGCCGATTCCGACGAACGATTACTCGAGCAGGCTGCGGCGACAGTCAGCGACGAAGATGAAGACAGTCTCGACGAAGACATCGAGCTCGATCTCTCCGCCGGCGCCCTTGAAAAGACGAACGATCCGGTTCGACTCTACCTGCGCGAAATGGGCGTGGTCCCATTGCTCACACGCGAAGGCGAAGTAGCAATCGCAAAGCGGATCGAGCGCGGGCAACTGAAAACTCAAAAAGCCATTGCGCGCTCTCCGATCGCCGTTCGCGAGCTGATGAAGATCGGCGAGGATCTTGTTAACGGCCGCGTTAACATTCGCGAAACTGTCACCTTTTCCGAACAGGCAGAGCTAACCGGCGACGAAGACAAGGCCGAGGAATACCGGTCCTGGACCATCGAAGGAATTCAGAACATCGAAAAACTCTGCAAGCTTGGATTGAAGGAGCTCGAGAAACTCCGCGTCGAGCAGAAGCTGACGCGCGGAAAGAAGACCAAGAAGTTAACTCGGCTCAAACGAAGAGTAGCGCGTATCCGGCTCGAGATAGCCCAGGAGATCGGTCGTTTAAATTTAACGGAACGGGCGCGCCAGCGTTTGATCAACGCCATTCGCGCGGTACAGAAATCCGTGCGCGAAGCCGAGCGAGAGATCGATAGCGCGAACGAAAAGTTAGCCAAAAAACGGCTCAAGCCGGAGGAGCTGAAAGAGTTAAAGCGTCGCATCCCGATGGCACGCAAGCGGCTGGAGCAGATCGAGATCGACAACTTCGTAAGCCCGGTTGAGATCAAGAGATCGCTACAGGCGATCGTCGTCGGCGAGCAACAGACAGGTCAGGCGAAGCGCGAGTTGGTCGAGGCCAACTTGCGGCTGGTGGTGTCGATCGCGAAGAAGTACACGAACCGTGGTTTGCAGTTCCTGGATCTGATTCAGGAGGGCAACATCGGTTTGATGAAAGCGGTGGACAAGTTTGAGTGGCGGCGTGGCTACAAGTTTTCCACGTACGCGACGTGGTGGATTCGCCAGGCGATTACGCGCGCCATTGCGGATCAGGCGCGGACCATTCGCATTCCGGTACACATGATCGAGACGATCAATAAGTTGATCCGTACATCTCGATCGCTGGTCCAGGAGTTGGGTCGCGAACCCACAAGTGAAGAGATCGCGAAAAAGATGGATATTCCGGTCTCGAAGGTCCGGAAGGTATTGAAGATCGCTCAGGAGCCGATCTCTCTGGAGACGCCGATTGGCGAGGAAGAGGATTCACATCTCGGCGATTTCATTGAAGACAAGTCGATCCTGAATCCAGCTGACGCGGTAGTCGCTTCAAACTTGCGCGAGATAACCGACGAGGTTCTGGCCACGCTAACTCCGCGCGAGGAAAAAGTGATCAAGATGAGATTCGGTCTGGGGACGACTGGATCCGAGCATACGCTGGAGGAGGTTGGTCAGCACTTCGCTGTGACGCGCGAGCGCATTCGACAGATCGAAGCGAAAGCTCTACGCAAGCTGCGCCACCCCTCACGCTCCCGAAAACTCAAAGCCTTTCTCGACGGCGCCCCACGATAGATTTTAGCCGCAGATGAACGCTGATGAACGCAGATCTGCGTTTACCCGCGTTCATCTGCGGCTAAATTTTACTTGAAAGTTAAGAAGGCGGTGCTCTTGGCGGTGTAATCAAATTCGTAGTTGTAAGGATAACCGGGGAACTCGATTACTTTAACGAACTGCACTCTCACTTCGAGTCGCCCATCCTGGGTCGCAGGCGTGATGACGGCATCTTCCGGAATACCGTATTCAGGCGCACTTTTCGCGAGTTGATCGCCTAACCATGAAGGAGGATGTCCCTGGGTTGCGGCTACCTCCGTAAGGTGCTGCATCAGGTCTTTATACGTGGCTGCGTTGACCGCCACTGGCACGTAAAGATATCCCGCGTAAGCGGTCGCACCCAAAATCGCCATCACAACGAGAAACTTGAGACTCGCACTGCCTCGTTCTCCTGATCTTCGCATTAGTGGACACTCTCTTTCTGTAATCCAGCTCGCAACGCCAGACGCAAAGATTTCGCACTGATTAGCCGGCCTTCGATGATTCGCGGCCGGCCTATCCCCTCGAGCAACACCCAGTTGATCTGACCACCAACGCTCTTCTTATCGTGCTTCAGTGCGCGGATGATCTGATTGATTTCGAGATTGTCAGCCCGCGGAAGTGGCCCACAAAGACTGACCGCCTCGCGCAATGATTTGAGCTCCCCTGCGTCAATGAGACCCAGGTTTCGCGACAGTTCTGCGGCAACTAACATTCCATAACCAACCGCCTCGCCATGCCGGAACACGCGATAGTTTGTAATCGTCTCGAGCGCGTGCGCGGTTGTGTGTCCAAAGTTGAGCACGCGGCGCGACTTTGTATCGGACCGCGTGGTTGACTCGCGCTCATCATTGGCGACGATCGACGCCTTGAACCCGCAATGCGCTGCGATCAAATTTTCAAACTCCGGCGAGACCAGAAAATCACGGTTGCTGCCGGCTTTTTGAAGACAATTCACCGTAGTTTCGAAAAGCGCTCGATCGGAGATTAGGGCTTGTTTGACCATTTCGCAGAACCCGGAAACCAACTCGCGCGGAGGCAACGACACGAGCGTTTCCGTGTCGATGAAGACTGACGCAGGCTGGTGAAAAGCGCCGACGAGGTTTTTGCCGGTTGGAAGATTGATTCCGGTCTTGCCGCCCACCGAGGAATCTATCTGTGACAGCAGGGTTGTCGGAACCTGCGCCAGCGGCAGTCCGCGCAAGTAAATCGCCGCGCTAAAACCGGCGAGATCGCCAACCACGCCGCCGCCCAGCGCCATCACGAGATCGTCTCTTTCAAGGCGATTTTCACTGAGAAAGGTGACGGCTTTTTCCAGGATCCGGAACGATTTGTAACGTTCACCCTCGGGCATCAGCCACTCGATTGGCTTAAACCCCGCCGCTTTCAAAGAACGCACAACCTCGCGGCCGTACAAATCAAAAACCCGCTGATTCGAGATAATCGCAACACGGCGCGGCGCCTTGAGCGAAATTAGCTGACCGAGCTTTCGCCGGATGCCGCCGCTGATGTTTATTTCGCTTTTGCGAGCTGCTTGTTTGAGTGAGATTTCCAGGCGGTGCATTTTTGGGGCAGAAGTCCAGGAGAACTCGGGTCAGTACCGTAACGCGGTAGCGTCGGGTCACGACCGGCAACACGACCCCGACGCTACCGCGTTACGGTACTGACCCAATCTCACATAAACTCAAAAAGCGAATGG
>JAICQI010000910.1 GCA_025937955.1 Pyrinomonadaceae bacterium | reverse complement strand
CTATCGGCGGACGCCCATGAGGGGGCGCGGCTCAACTGCTGTCACGCGGATGCGGGCGTCCAGGATGGTTGCGCCGGTCTCGTGGACGACGAAGGGATTGCAGTCTAGTTCCGCGATCTGCGGGAGATCTTCAACCATCGCGCTTACGCGCAAGAGTCCATCCTCAAGAGCTGCAACATCGCAGGGAACACTGCCGCGAAAGCCTTTAAGCAAAGGATAAGTCTTTAATTCGCGAATCATCTCCGCAGCATCTTCGTTCGAAAGCGGAGTGAGCCGTACTGAAACATCTTTCAGCAGCTCTACCTGAACACCGCCGGCGCCGCAGGCCACCACTGGACCAAACTGCGGATCGTGTACGACGCCGACCAGCATCTCGACTCCGCGGCGGGCCATCTTTTGGACCACAAAGCCTGACGGATTCAGTCTTCCACTCATCGCCCCTGCCGCGGCACGAACCGCGTCCGCACCGCTCAGATGAAGTCTCACTGCACCGGCTTCAGTTTTGTGAACGAGCCCGGGGGCAATGGCTTTCAGCGCAATATCACCGCCCATTTCAGCGGCAGCGGCGCCGGCCTCAGCAGCACTCGAAACAATTCTTTGTTCGATCAAGGGCAAGCCATAACACGAACAGACCTGCGCGACCTCAGCAGGCGTCAACCAGCCTTCTCCACGAGTCAAGGCTGCCGCAACGATCCCTGCGGCTTCGTCCGTCCGAATGTCTTCGAATTTGGCTGGAAAAGTTTCGCGTCGATCACGCCACTGTCGATAACGCGTCGCACGGGCCAGCGCGATTGCCGCAGTTTCCGGAAATGAATACGAAGGTATATGAACTTGCGCCGCGTGCAATTCCCTGGGCGCGTCGTGCGCTGAGAGAAAGACGCTGAGCAGCGGTTTGTCTTTATCGATGTGTTGCCTTGCTTCGATAATCGAGCGAGCAACATCATCGGCGCGAGTTACGAGTGGCGGCGTGAAGATAACAATGAGCGAATCAACGTTCTCGTCTGTGCCGACAATCTCGATTGCTCGCCGGTAATGTTCGGCAGGCGCCGATGCAATCATGTCGACCGGATTACCGACGCTGGCGCCGGCAGGAAGGAATGCGCGCAGCTTGGCCTGGCTGTCTTCGGATAGTACCGGCACTTCGAGTCCGCGAGCTTCACACGCATCGGCGCAGAGAATCGCAGGACCGCCGGCGTTCGTTATGATTCCCACGCGCCGTCCGTTTGGAAGCGGTTGGTTGGCCAGCAGTGAAGCCACGTCAAACAACTCTGCAAGCGTGTCGGTACGCACGACGCCGGCTTGTCGAAATAGCGCATCGACAGTGACGTCGGAGGCTGCGATCAGCGCACCTGTATGCGAAGACGTTGCGCGTGCGCCGGCCGCCGATCGCCCACTCTTCACCACAACGATCGGTTTCTGGCGGCCGACGCGACGCGCAATCTCTGAAAACTTTTTCGGGTTTCCAAACGACTCGAGATAGAGAAGAATTACATCGGTGTCGTCGTCCGATTCCCAGTAGCGTAGTAAATCGTTGCCGGAAATATCAGCCTTGTTGCCAACAGAGACAAAGGTTGAAATACCTAACCCGAGTGAGTTTGCAAACTCCATGATCGCCAGTCCCAGTGCGCCGCTCTGCGATGAGAACCCGACGCGTCCGCGCGGCGGAACTCCGGGCGCAAACGTTGCATCGAGCAACACGCCCGGGTTGGTGTTGGCAATGCCCATGCAGTTTGGACCAATCAATCTCATGCCTGCGCCGCGACACACATTCACCAATTCGGCTTGTCGTGCTTTTCCTTCTGGGCCGGTTTCAGAAAAACCAGCGGAGATGACGACCAGCGCCTTCACGCCCTTTCGTGCGCATGCACTTGCAATTTCAACCACTTTTGCTGCCGGAACGACAATTACCGCGAGATCAACTGGACCCGGAATCTCTTTCACCGATGGGTACGACTCGACATTCTCGATCACCGTGGCAGTGGGGTTAACCGGATAAACCGGACCTTTGAACCCAAAGCTCAGCAGGTTATGAAAAATCTCGCCGCCGATAGTGCCACGCTGGCGCGAAGCCCCGATCACCGCGACCGCGCGCGGCTCAAAGAAAAGCTTCAATGCGTTTACCGCGGCTATCGACTCGCGACGCTCGAACTGTATTCGAGCTTCAGCGGTGAAGGATGTTGGAAAAACTACCTGGAGCTGACCAGCCTTCGCGTTCACCTCGATGGGAAATCCTGAGGCGCGAAACACGTGCAGCATCGCGTGATTCGCAGCCACGACTTCAGCCTCAAAGATCT
>JAICQI010000404.1 GCA_025937955.1 Pyrinomonadaceae bacterium | reverse complement strand
CTTTGGCCTTTGATAGTTGCTGACGAACTTCAAAGACCCAAGGCCGAAGACCTAAGACCTAACAAGTTTTCCGGTGATTTTGTCGGCAGGGTCACACCCGTTCCCATCCCGAACACGGAAGTTAAGCCTGCTGGAGCCGATGGTACTGCGCGGGAAACTGCGTGGGAGAGTAGGAAGTCGCCGGGATTATTAACTAAAAGCCCGCGAGAGCATTTTGTTCTCGCGGGCTTTTGTTGTATCTGGCAAACTAATCCACAGATTTCACAAATTGATAAATCCACGAATCAGATGAGACGGCTCAATAAGACCGGCGCTCTCTTTCTTCTCTGCTTAATTGTTGCTATCACGGGTCCGTCTTCGTGGGCCCAAAAGCTGCCACGAAGCAGCCCCGAGCAACAGGGAATCTCCTCAGCGGATCTGCTCGCGTTCATCGAAGCAGCGGACAAAGACATCGACACGATGAACAGCTTCATGCTCGTTCGACATGGGTACGTGGTGGCGGAAGGCTGGTGGGCTCCTTACGATCGCGAAACACCTCACCTTCTTTATTCGTTGAGCAAGAGTTTCACGTCTACTGCCGTTGGTCTGGCCATCTCTGAGGGAAAACTCAGCCTCGACGATCCAGTGATTAAGTTTTTCCCGGACGAAGCCCCGGCCGATCCATCAGCGAACCTGCGCGCCATGCGTGTTCGTGATCTGTTGCGTATGAACACCGGCAATCAAACTGAAGCGCCGATTCGTGTTGACGATCCAGGCAAACAGACGGATACCTGGGTGCAGACTTTTCTTTCGCACCCCGTGCCGTTCAAACCAGGTACACACTTTCTCTATAACTCGCCCGCCACTTACATGCTGTCGGCAATTGTTCAAAAAGTTACCGGCCTGACGGTGCTCGATTACCTGCGACCGCGACTCTTCGAACCGCTCGGCATCAAAGACCCGACGTGGATCACCAGCCCGCAGGGCATAACTGCCGGCGCGTATGGCTTGTCAGTGCGCACGGAAGACATCGCACGTTTCGGCGAACTCTATCTTCGCAAGGGCATATGGAACGGCAAGCAGTTGCTGCCCGCAGTCTGGGTAGCGCAGGCGACCTCGATGCAAACGTCGACTGGTTCCGCTCCGGCGAGCGACTGGGATCAGGGTTATGGCTATCAATTCTGGCGTTCGCGTCACAACTCTTTTCGCGGCGATGGAGCTTTCGGGCAGTATTGCATGGTGATTCCCGAACTCGATGCTGTAGTAGCGATCACCAGCGGCGTGCGCAACATGCAGCAAGTGATGAACCTTGTTTGGGACAAACTGCTGCCGGCGATGAAGCCGGGACGTTTGCACGAAAACGCGTCTGCGCGCCGCCAACTACAAGCGCGACTTGCCAGCCTCGCCGTCAAATTCCCAGGCGGTACGGCATCTTCTCCAACGTTGGCGAATGTGTCTGGAAAGTGGTTTGAGTTTTCTGAGAACAATCGTGGCATCAAATCAGTCTCACTTGATTTCAACTCGGTCTCGCCAACTCTCACTGTTCGAACAGCGACGGGTGAAACACAGATGAAGATCGGAAATAACATGTGGGCCAAAAGTCGCGGCACTTTCGCCAACGGCTTGGACCGATTCCTGAGCGTGTCAGCGAATCCCCTAATTGCAGCAAGTGGCGCGTGGACTGCGACCGACACCTTCACCGTAAAGATTATCCTTTACGAAACACCCTTCTATTCAATTCTGAACTTCAAATTTGATGGAGATCGGCTGCTGATCGATTCAGAGCAGAACGTTGCCTTTGGACCCACCAGGCTCTCACAGTTGATTGGACGGACCCGCGCTACTGAGTAGACTGAGTAGCTAATAAAGTTCGACGGGCTTGTCATACAATTCTCGCCGCTCAAGCGACTAATAAACAGAAGTGAGATGGAGATCTCGGAGCTTAAAGCGGAACTCGAAAAACTGCATCCGGCCAGCTTTGGCTGGGCGTTGAGTTGTTGCCGGCGCAACCACGCTGACGCCGAGGAAGTGCTGCAGACGGTTTATCTGAAGATCCTGCAAGGAAAGGCGATCTATCGGGGTGAGTCGAAACTGCAAACGTGGCTGTTCGCAGTGATTCGCAAGACTGCGATGAGCGAGCGTCGCAAACAGTGGTTGCGATCGCTTATCTCGATTCCCGCCAAAACCTCGGAAGCTCATAGTGAGCACGAATCCGAGTTCGAACGATCCGAAATGCAGCAACGATTTCAACGGGCGCTGGCGCAATTGCCGGCTCGGCAGCGGGAGACGTTGCACCTGGTCTTCTACCAGGATTTGAGTTTGAGCGAAGCGGCGGAGGTTATGAATATCTCGGTCGGCAGTGCGCGGCGGCACTACGAACGCGGCAAGAAACGGATGCGCGCAGCCTTGGATCGAGAAGGAGTCGAGTATGGAATTGGGTGGAACAGAAAAGAGAATTCAAGCGCTGTTCTCTGAACTGTCGCTCGAAGATCGCACGCACGTGCCGCGTTTCGAGCAGCTTTGGACGCGTGTCGAGAAGACGACTCCTGCACCATTGTTCAGGAGATCATGGGCGGTCGCAGTTGTCGTTATTGCCGCGGCGAGTTTGTTCTTACTGTGGTCCAAACCGTCCCAAACCGTGCTCAACATCGCGCCACTGGAGATTCCAACACCCGCATCACCACAAGTCGCCGCGGTCGTCGAACCGGCACGCCCGCACCAGCCGCGTAAAAAGAGAATTGTCCGGCAACGACAACCCGACATAGTTTTGAGTGAGGCCGCACTGCTTTCGCGTTGGCAATCACCGACACAGAATTTCATGCAATCGCCCAGCAGCGTAAGTTTCAACTCGCTGCCGCAACTGGATCAGTCTTCCAAAGATCTCGAATCGTTTTTGCCAAAGAATGATGGACGGATAAAGGAGTCGAACAAATGAAAGCAATCATCGCTATCGTATTTGCGGCAGTATTCCTGAGCGCAACGGCAGTTGCTCAGCAACCAGACCGGCCTCCGCGGGCGCCACATCCGCCGAACATGCCCGACGCCGCCAATGTTCCCAATCATCCGCATCCACCTAATCGGGATCCGTTGGCCCATCTCATGTTTCCGCCGGAGATGATCATGTCTCACGCGCGCCAGCTCAATCTCACTGACGAACAGAAAGCCTTCATGCGCAGTGAGATTCAGAAGACGACGTCGAGTTTTCAGGAGCTGCAATGGAAGCTTCAGGACCAGATGGAGTTACTGCACGAGAGTATGAAATCAACGTCGGTGAACGAGCAACAGGCGTTGGCACAACTCGACAAGGTGCTCGAGATCGAACGCGAGATCAAACGTTTGCATATCGGCCTGGCAGTGCGGCTGAAGAACCGGCTCACTCCAGAGCAGCAGGAACAACTTCACAAAATGCGAATGAAGCATCATCCGGGAATGCCGGGACCGCCTGATGCTCCGCCGCCGCCGATCCAATAGCACCCGTTTCATTCAATGCGAAAGCCCGCGAGAGCGTAACCACTCTCGCGGGCTTATTTTGCGATCAAAGGTTTATTACGGTACCTGGATCATTCCCTCGAACGAAACGAATGCCGGCGGGGTCTGCCCGTTGCACGGCGTCAGGTTGCTGTAGAGATTGAAGCGACCCGTGCCAGATGCACCCGCGTGACCGCCGGTACCGCCTGTAACACGGAAAGGAACTGAATGCGCAGTCGTAGCCGTACAGTTAACAGGGTCAATCGCCTGCACGAAAGAATCCGCTTCGATGGAGACTGTATCGCCACTCCCGACGTACGTGTCGATCGCCTTCAGATCAAAGACTTCATTGGTTGTGGTGTTGGTACAAGCGGAAAAGACGGCGGTGTTCAGTCCACCCTCTGTATCAATGCCCTGGCCGGTGAAACTCAGCTCGATGTTCTCCGGAAAAGCTCCGCAACGAGCCACGTTTGGTGCTACTCCTGCCAGATTGAAGGCTGAAGCGCCTTTATAATGCGGGTTCACTCTGGTGGAAGGAGCGGCTGCTGCCGACGTTCCGCTAATGACGTATCCTGCGCCTGTGATTAGTGCGGCCAGTGCCAGCGAGGTCAATATAAGTTTAATTCTCATGGATAGATAATCTCCTTTAGGGTTGAGGTTTAGTTTTGAAGTTTCCTTTCTCACAACCACTAAGGCGTTGAGGTCGGTGGAAAACTATCATCAGGGTTCGCAGAAAATTAAAAGCCCGCTCGAGATTCCTGAGCGGGCTTTCGATCTGTGTGAATTATGTGAATCAGTCCAGGGTAAACGCCAGATAGATCAACTTGCCCTCGCGTTGGAGTTGAAGTGTCACAGGAGCGCCCGGAGCTAGGCTGCGCAATGTGGAGCGCAGCGTTTCGAGAGTATTCATCGGTTTGCCATTCAGATCGCGAATCACATCACCAACAAGCAGCGGAACTTCAGTGGTCGCTCCAGCAGCTCGCGCAGCCACGATGATTCCATACGGACCACGCAGCCCCTTCGCCATTGAAAGAACTCGCTGATCGATCTCGATGCCGAGGATTCCCAGCGGTCCGACCAGGTTTTGTTCTGCATCAGTGATTGAGGACACCGCATCGAATTCGCTCTTAACCTCTATCGTCGGGACACTAAAGCTTTGCTGTGTCGTTCCTCTGAGCACCACTAACTGCACATCTTCCGCTGAGTCGCGCAGACGAAACATGTAATTAACCGTGGGCAAGTTCTCCGCCGGCTGCCCATCGACAGAAACAAGCACGTCGCCTGGTTTCACTCCGCGCGACTCCGCGGGACTCGCGGGCAGTACATCAGACACGATCACTCCGTAGTCTCTCGGCAAGCCAAGACTCAAAGCCATCGTCGGCGTAATCGTTTGAATGCCAATACCGATTTCCTGCCGGCGTAACTGGCCATACTGTTTCAACTGCCTGAAGACCGTGCGTGCGGTCGCGCAAGGTATAGCGAAGTTCAAACCCTCGCTCCCGCCTGACTGCGAAAGAATGAATGTGTTTACGCCGACGACTTCTCCTTTTGCATTTACTAATGGACCACCCGAGTTTCCCGGATTGATGGCCGCGTCAGTTTGAATATAAATCAGAGGTGAATCGACATCCGTTTGGCGCGCTACCGCTGACACGATTCCGCGTGTGATGGTGTTGCGTAATCCGCCAGGGCTACCGAAGGCAAAGACGATCTCTCCCTGTCGCACTTGGGAATAGGTCGCCAGTGGTAACGCCGGAACCTTCTGCTCAATCTTCAAAAGCGCCAGATCTATTTCGCTGCTGAACCCAACCACGCGAGCGGGCACGGTTCTCGTCCGCGCGGAAAGTGCCGTTTTCAAACTTCCGTCGGCATCACTAGGCGGCAGCACGACCTGAATGCGTTGTGCTCCATTTACCACGTGGGCATTCGTCATGATGTAGCCATCTCCGTCGATAACGAATCCCGAGCCGACAGAACGTTGCCGGCCCACTATCACACTCGTTTCTCCACGGTCAGTTTGCTCGCGCGGGCCGTAACTCGTAACCACGATTTGCACCACGCTGGGCCAGACTTTCTTCACTAACGCTTCGACTGTGTCGTTGAATTGCTCCAACGGATCTTCCGCTGAGGGTTTGGCTGTGACTGGAGATCTCTGCGCAACAGCCGGCAAACAGGC
The DNA here is from genome assembly GCA_025937955.1 of Pyrinomonadaceae bacterium. Lineage (GTDB taxonomy): Bacteria > Acidobacteriota > Blastocatellia > Pyrinomonadales > Pyrinomonadaceae > PSRF01. The sequence goes on along the minus strand of JAICQI010000404.1, from coordinate 232 downwards.
GCTAATGATCACGAATGCCGCGAGTAGGAGTTGTGTCCGAGAGTATTGACAGCGGGATACGGAGCTTATAGGAGTCATCTTCAGGGCCTTTAGCTACAGTAATGCCCGGAAGCTTACGCCGGAGGCCGTGCTGTTCGTTACTGGTAATTCTTACAGGATGTACCACAGTCGAAGTTCCCGGCCGCCTCACCTTTAACTGCACCTGGGTCGAAAAAATTGCAAGGTAGGCAAT
>JAICQI010000263.1 GCA_025937955.1 Pyrinomonadaceae bacterium | reverse complement strand
TGCCGAGTTTTACAAAGCTGTTACAAGCGCACACTTAGAACACTTTGCACACGTTAGCGGCGTGCTCACAAAGCTTTTTGTATGAACGTATTAACCTCCCAGGATAGTCTCAACTCGCGAGCGCCACTCTGACCCTTTTTCACCGCTGGTCCATGGTGTTTTTCACCGCGCTACTAATTGTGGGACCATGAAAAATAAATACGAAGTGCTTGCGCCAAACATTCGGCGAACGGTTTTTAATGTGATAGTGAACACTCGAATTTTCTAATGAATTCGAATCTCTCTCCAGCGCGTTCGCGACAATTCAGACATACAATTCGTGCGCTTCATGTGAGTGATGTGATCTTGTATCCTCACCTGTAAGAGTTGTTTGCGTTGCTTGAAAGAGATCTTGAAGACGGGATCGATCGGTAAAATTTCGGAGTTGACTTCCGCTCGAAACAAATCTGAAAAAGGTGTTGCAAAAAAAGTGTCCTTCACTATAATGCGATTCCCTCGCTGACATTGATTGCCAATTACAAAGTTTGGATCAGCGGCCTGTTATTGATCGTTTGAAGGTTAACTAGCTCTCATCTGTTTCTCGCATTGCCCGGAGGCCTTCAACGAAAACAAACTCAGGTAGGTAGTGGGGCGTAACACGTGCGGGAGTTGCGCAAGGCAATCTAGGCGATCGCCCCCTTGGGATCTTCGCCAAAAAAAATAACCCCCAATTATAGTTCCTTGCCGGAGGAGTTTAGAGCCGGATCAGGTTGTAGTGTTGTCCGATTACGGATTTGAAGCCTTAAGCCCAGCGGAGTTGTGAAAATGATCGAGATACAGTCTTCCCTCCAAGTCAAACAATGTCCAATTTGTTCAAAAGACCTCCCGATATCAGAATTTGGGATTTGTCGCGCGCGAAAAGATGGACACAATCTCTATTGCAAGAGTTGCATCCGTCAAAAAGTCACACAAAGCCGTCGCGCTTTGAAGGAATATAAGTCCGCCCGCAAGAAGTATATCTCTCAGCAAGTCGAGATTGCGGAACTGCTTTCCAGTGAGTCCAGCAATGGTCACTATCCTGCGAAAGCAATGAGCAAGTTGTCGCCCGTTGAGCGCGTGCGTGATGCCATCAGGCGAGGCTCGCGAACGCAACGCGAGATTGCCCAGGAAACAAAACTCGGTAAAGACGAGATCGGAGATGCGTTAGCCAATCTCTTGCTTTGGACCCACGAGATTAGAACGCAGGTCGTGGACAACACTCGGCTCTATTTTCTAAATGAGAATGCCGAGACCACCACCGTGGACGATGGACCACCTCTCCCGGCACGTAAAGGCGACGTGCCGAGCTCGTTCAGTAGTTTGCAGGGATTGATGCCCGGCAGGAACCCTGAGGGTGAACCCGCTAAAATCGGAGGCTGGGTGGCAGCCTAGCCTTCGAAGTCATTCCGATTGCCAATTGCCAATTGACGATTTTGAATAATTGGCAACCGGCAATTGGAAATCGGCAATTCACCTTTAGTCAGCGAAAGCCTCGAGGACCTCACTGGCGTGATCTTCGGGCTTGACCTTCTCGAAGATCTTTTTGATCTTGCCCTTCTCATCGATCAAAAAGGTCGTGCGATGAACACCCATGTATGTTCGCCCCATAAACTTCTTCTCTCCCCAAACACCATAAGCCTCCGCGATCTCTCGATCCGGATCGGCTAAGAGTGTGAATGGGAGGCTGTACTTGGTGGCGAACTTTTTGTGGGACGCTTCGCTGTCTGGCGAAACACCTAACACGGCGATACCTTTCTTTTTGAACTTGGAAAAAGCGTCGCGAAACGAACAGGCTTCTTTGGTGCAGCCGGGTGTATCGTCCTTGGGATAAAAGTAGAGCACTACTTTCTGACCGCGCAGGTCTTTCAAGTTAACAGTGTCGCCGTTGCCGTCTTTGGTTTTGAATGCAGGTGCAGTAGATCCCTCTTTAAGCATGTGTAGTCCTTCGTTGTCGTTGGTCTAAAAGCCGGATTGTAGAGGATCAGAGTCAAATTCATGAAAGCTTCAACAAAAAGCAAGCACAGCTACTGGATGGTAAAGCAGGAGCCTGAAACTTACTCGTGGGACGACTTCGTGAAGGACGGCAGCACTGACTGGTCCGGCGTGCGCAACTACCAGGCGAGAAATAATCTGCGGGCCATGAAACCCGGCGACAAGGTGCTTTTCTATCATTCCGGCAAGGGGAAGGAAGTGGTCGGCCTGGCTGAGGTGGTCAAAGGCGCTTATCCCGATCCGACTGCCGACGATCCGCAGTGGGTTGCAGTCGATTTGAAACCGGTTAAGCCTTTGGCAAGCGCGGTCCAGTTGGCAGCGATTCGCTACGACAAGCGTCTCAGCCAGCTACCACTCATTCGCCAGTCGCAGCTTTCAGTGATGCCATTGACGAAGGATGAATTTGACGTGATAGTCTCGATGGGAAGTAACAAGGCGCGCCGGCGGTAAGTTCAGAGTTCAGCCTTTAGACTGTTAAATTATTCGAACAGTTTACCCTCGCGATCTTCGAGCGGTGTTGCTGATTCACTCAGCCGCGGATAAACCTTGAAAAGTGGCTCTGGAGCGGGAAACGTTTTCTCTGCCAGGGCCGCTTTGAGTTCTACTGCATTCACTACGGCCTGCCCACGAAAGTGATTGTTCGTGATCACGTACGTTTCGCGAGTTTGCTTCGAAACTTCCTTGATACGCACCAGCCATGGCTCGAGCTCATCGAGCGAATACAGATAGTTGTACCGTTCGTGAGTTGGCGCCTTCTCGCGAAACCAGTTCTGATAGTTTCTGCCGTGCAGCCGCACATAGCCAATGCGCGATGTGGTCAACGCCTGTGGTCGAATCGATTTTGAAAACACCGGCTGATCGATATTGCAAATTCCAACACCACGTTCATCCAACCATTCATAAAATTCCGGGTTGTTCCACGACGCGTGCCGCACTTCGAGCACCAACGGGTAATCAGAAAACCGTTCCAGCAACTTAGCCAGGTAAATGCGGTCGTCAGGAGTGTTTTTGAACGACCACGGAAACTGAAGCAATACGCCGCCAAGCTTACCCGCCTTAGCCAGCACATCCATCCCTTCCCGGAACTCCTTTTCATCCTTCTTCGTAGCTTTGCCGCGTTCATGCGTGAAAATACGGTGCAACTTCGCCGTAAACGCTAACTCCTTGTTCTCTGCCACCCGCTTGGCCCACGATTTCGTCGTCGAAGGCACTGGCGGCCGGTAGAAACTGCTGTTGATTTCGATCGTGTTGAAAAACTGTGCGAGGTATTCGAGCGGGTCAAACGATTTTCCCGGTTTCTGTGGATAGACGATGCCTTCCCAGTCTTTGTAGGACCAGCCGGCAGGACCAATGCGGATAATTCGTTTTGGCAACTTAGTTCGGCCTTGGTGGTTGGTACAGATCCGGAATCGCGTCGATAACCTTTGCCGGCAGCGGTGTCAATTTCAACTGCTCTGTCAGGAACGCAATGCGATCCCGTCTCGCATCTGCGTTTAGTGCGTGCGGAGCTTCGTAGAGCTTGAATCGTTTCGGCTGACTGACAACTTTCTCGTACTCACGCGCGCGCTCCGGCGTCAGAAAAGGCTCCTGTGTCGCGTATTGAAGAAAAACCGTAGCTGGTGCCGCGTGCGCCACAAAGTTTCCCTCGTCGAGATACTTGTGACTAGCCATGAAAGCGTCGAACTTCTCCGGTCCCACCTGCTGGCGAAATTGCTCGTAGGCCCCCGTTCTAAGGTTGACCTCATCCGAGATCGACCCGGCCATCAACACGAATGCTTTGAACCGGCGATCCACACCACTCAGAGTCGCTCCAATCGTGGCGTTGTAGCTGTGACCGACAAAAGCGATGCGCTTAGGATCAATATCTTTTCGTGTCAACAGCAAATCAACGCCGCGTCGCATATCAATCACTTGCTGTACTTTCTCCGCGTTCCGTTTTTCACTCATAAGATTGTTGTCGACGACATATCCTGGTCGAGCGACTGGTCCATCGGTCAATAGCGAAACAACTCCCGCGGGCGCCAATGCCACAGCTTCATCAAGAAACTGTTTGCGATTGCGCATTTCGGAGTTTGTCCAGTACCAGTGACCCCAGAGGACGCCCGCAAACGAGCCCTTCCCTTTGGCCGGCACAACGAGATACGCCGGCACCACACCACCTTTCGGACTCGCGTAAGTGATGTCATAAACCGTCGCCTCACCACGCTTTTCCGTCCCCAGAACCTTTATCTCGAGAGGTGCCTTCGCGTCATAATCGAAGTGCCGCACCAGCTCCGCATCCTGCGCGAAGAGAGCGGAGTTGCACAGGACAAGGAAAGCAATGCCGAGAGGCAACTTGACCAGCAGAGCCGAAAACCTCATAGTCAAAAAACCTCCTGCGACTTCGATCGATTGGGTGAATTGTGCAGGATTTACGAGGATTAAGAAAGGAGGTGACGGCGATGCGTCTGACGGAGATGGTTTCGTGTTCTGGTTGAGCGGCGAAGCTTAGCCCGAGCTTACTCGCTCAGGTTTTGAGCGGGCTACCAAAACAGCCTTTTGATCCGAATCTGATTGTTGGCTTCGATACAGCCGACGACGCGGGAGTATACCGTCTGCGAGACGACCTCGCGCTGGTCCAGACGCTCGACTTCTTTACTCCCATCGTCGACGATCCATATGACTACGGCCGCATCGCTGCGCTCAACTCGATCAACGACGTATGGGCCATGGCCGGGACACCCATGACAGCGATGGCGATCACGTGCTTTCCGAAAAAAGGTGTCGATCCGGCGATCTTGCGAGAGATTATGCGTGGCGGGTTGGAGACACTGAATCAGTATGGCGTCACGTTGATTGGCGGTCACAGCGTCGATAACGAGCAGATCATGTTTGGTTACTCAGTCACGGGTGTCATTCATCCTGATGAAGTGGCCACCAATTCCGGTGCGCGGCCCGGTGACGTTCTCATACTGACTAAACCGATCGGCACAGGAGTGATTTCCACCGGGATCAAGAAAGGACGCGCCAGCGATTCAGTAGTCGCTGGTTCGGTTGAGACGATGCTGACACCCGGCAAGTACGCTGCCGAAGCGATGCGTGAATTCCGCGTGAAAGGTGCGACGGACGTGACCGGTTTTGCGCTGTTGGGACACGCGTGGGAAATGGCGTGCGCCAGTAAGGTCACTGTCGAAATCAATGCCGCCGCAGTTCCGCTGCTGGAAGGCGCGCTGGATTTCGCCGCGCAAGGGCTGCTCACCAGTGGTGACAAAACGAATCGCGAGTATGTCGGCGCCGATGTTGAAATCGATGCGGGCGTCAATGAGAACCTGGTGAAGTTATTGTTTGATCCACAGACGGCAGGTGGAATGTTAATAGCAGTCGCCGGAGATAAAGCCGAAACTCTCCTTGACGCCCTGAGCAAGAACTACCCCAAAGCGCGGCAGATAGGCCGTGTACTCCCCACGGGCGCCCGTTCAATCATCGTTAACGGCGGCACGTGAGATGGATCTTTCAAGCAGGGTCACCAAACTCAACCAATCCAAACTGAACACAAAAGGCCGATATGTTCTTTACTGGATGCAGATGTTCAAGCGCGCGAGCCACAATTACGCGCTCAATTTCGCCATCCAAATGGCAAACGAGCGCCAGCTTCCGCTCGTCGTTTACGAGGGACTGAAGTTTTACTATCCCTGGGCCAACGATCGGATTCACACGTTCATTCTGGAGGGAGTGGCTGAGAAGCAGGCGGAGTTTTCCGAGCGCGGCGTTCGCTACATCTTCTACCTGCAACGAAATAAACGCGATCCCCGGAATACAGTCGCGAAGCTGGCGCGTGAGGCTGCATTGGTGGTTACGGATGATTATCCGTGTTTCATCATCCCCGAACACAATCAACGGATCGCCGAGTTGAAACTGCCGGTCTATGCCGTGGACGCTAACGGCATGGTCCCACTCTCCGCTCTACCGAAAGAAGAATATGCGGCTTATACGATCCGCCCGAAGTTAAACCGCTTGCTTCCGGACTTGCCTCGCACGATCGTCACTCCACATCTTGACGTGCAAAAGCCAACGCTCGACGTTGAGTGTCCCGAGACGATTGTTTCCCCTGACAACATCGCTGATCTAGTGAGCGAATGTGACATAGACCACACCGTGAAGCCGTCGAATCGTTATCACGGTGGCACCGCCGCAGGTCGCAAGCGTTTGACGCATTTCGTCCGCAACATTCTGCCGCATTACGACAAGACGCGTAACGATCCTTCGGTCGATGGCAGCTCGCGTTTGAGTCCGTACCTGCACTTTGGTTTCTTGTCTATTCAGGAAGTGGTTGCTGCCGTTGAGCAAGCCAAAGCGCCTAATACCGCGAAAGATGCATTTCTCGAAGAGGCGATCGTGCGACGTGAGCTCTCCTTCAACTTCACCCGGCACAATCCCGACTACGACTCACTGAAGTCGCTTCCGGTCTGGGCTTTGAAAACCATGCGCGATCACGCAGACGATCCGCGGCCCGAACTGCTCGACGCGGAAAGAATCGAAGCCGCTGACACTTATGACGAACTCTGGAACGCTGCCCAACGTGAATTGCTCTCAACGGGACTCTTACACAACTACATGCGGATGTTATGGGGCAAGCGGGTGATCGAGTGGCAACGCAGTTACGAGATGGCGTTCGAGCTGCTGGTGCATTTGAACAACAAATACGCGCTCGACGGCCGTGATCCGAATTCCTACGCCGGCATTCTCTGGTGCTTCGGCAAACACGATCGTCCCTGGTTTGAGCGCGAGATCTTCGGCACGATCCGCTACATGACTTCCAGGAGCATGGCGAAAAAGTTCAACGCCCGGCGCTACATGGGATCTGTATAGGTCCTATATGACCTATAGGTCTTATTCTTGGTATTATGATTGCCAAAATCATGGCTTCAACAATTCGCGAGTTTTCAGGGCAGGACACCGTCTCTATTGCGGACCTCTACACACAGGTTCGAGCGCGCACGATGCAAATCGTGGCGCCGCTCGAAATCGAAGACTACGTCATCCAAACCGCCGATTTCATGAGTCCGCCGCGCTGGCACATCGGCCACACATCCTGGTTTTTTGAGACTGTCCTGCAAGCATATAAGCCCGGTTATCGCGTCTATTCCGACGACTTTCTTTTTTACTTCAACTCTTATTACGAAGGTTTTGGCGAACGAATCGAGCGCCCGAAGCGAGGCACCAAGTCACGTCCGACCGTTAAGGAAACGGTCGCTTATCGCAATCACATCGATGAGCAGGTCCTCTCGTTTCTACAGTCAGCAGCAGACCCAAAGGTCCTGTCACTCGTGAGACTCGGCCTTGAGCACGAGATGCAACACCAGGAACTGCTCGTCTACGACATCAAGCATCTTTTGTGCGACCAGTTTGAGGCACCCATGAAGCTGCTGCCGGAGCCTTCGATTAAAGTCGAAGGCATGGCGGAAATCGAAGGCGGCTTGTTCCAGCTCGGCTACGACAGTGCTCAGTCGCCGCGTTCAAGACCATTCGCGTTCGACAACGAGAAGCCCGCGCATCAAGTCTTCCTAAAGGACTTCGCCATCGATAAAGCACTCGTGAGCAACGGCGACTTTCTCGATTTCATTAACGACGGCGGCTATCAAAACTTCCACTGGTGGTTCTCCGA
>JAICQI010000820.1 GCA_025937955.1 Pyrinomonadaceae bacterium | reverse complement strand
TTTCTCGTCGACCAGGGAATTCGCTGCAAGACAATCGTCTCCGGCTGTTTTCATGGCAAGCGGATCGTCATCAACGATTTCGCGCCGAGCAATCCGTATCCGTCGTGTGAGGCCGTGGCAATCAGACGAAACGATCTGCTCGAGTATTACCTGCGTGATCGGGAGGCCGCTGGATGAAAGTTGCGTTATGTCTGCACGGCATAGTCGGGCACCTCTACACAAACAAGCAACAGCGCACGTGGTGCGAGGACGTTGATTACCGCATCGGTCTGGAGCACTATCGCAGCCACCTCTTTGCCGTCAACGATTGCGTGGACGTGTTCATCCATTCCTGGAGTACGGATTACGCTGAAATTATCACGCGTGACTATCAGCCTCGGCAGCACCTCTTTCAGACTCAGATCGACTTCAAGCAGGATACTCTTGCGTTGAACTACTTGAAGTCTCGCTGGTATTCCACCAGGGCAGTTGTCGAGTTGAAAAAGAAGTATGAGCGAGACCAGGGATTTACCTACGACTGGGTGATGCTGTCGCGCTTCGACCTGGCGTTATTGCGCGATCTGGATTTCGCAAAGTACGACAGAAACATTTTCTATGCCGGCCGGCATGAACCGTCCGACGACCAGACGAACGACGGTTTCTGTGATTTATTCTTCTACTCGAACTCTCCTGACATAGACCGGTTCGCCTCGTTATATGACGTCTGGGAGGAGTACCAAATATTCAACGCCCACCAGGAAGCATATGTTCATACTCAGAAACTGGGACTTACCGTCGGGCTTGATTTTGTGCGAGGTGACGCCTTCGATTTGGTGCGCGGAATTTATGAGAACTGTCAATACGCCGGTGGAGAGTTCGCTGGTTGCGAGAACTTGATCAAAGCCGCGACTTATCCTCTGGAGCGTTTCCGGTGAGTCTATTCAGCCGGTGGAGCAATATAACCGTACCAGGCGGCCTGCGGCGGATCCTTCAGCAACGCTCGACTTGCTCTCACGTAGATCTGGTTGCCCCAGTCGTAATGCCAGAAGACTTTTGCCGTTTCATTAAGCAGTCCTTCCTGCATCATGGCCCAATTCAAGAGGCGCCGGTTTTGTAGCCTGACGTCGCTTTCGTGAATGTTTCCGGCGAGTAGTTGTCGTTCGAAATAGTCTCCGGCGCTGAAATCAAAATCAGCATCCACTTCAAATCTTGCCCCCATGTCGAGCAGTTCTTTGGTGACGGAATCGCGCAGCGTTAAATCGATCGCCGCGCCGTTGGTATGCGCGGGCCAGGTCCGTGAATCGTTCTCGTCAAAGTTCACTGGATTGACTATAAACTGCCGCGCGCGCGCTCGATGTTCCTCATCACTGCCGCTCGGGTTCTCCTCTTTCGCTTTGCCGTAATAGAAGTCCCACAAACCTTGCTGGCTGGCGACTGAACGATGACCATCGAGCACAAACAACTCCGCCTGGAACGGTCGCAGCAGCTCGTTGACGCGTGCTAGTTTTTCGGCGACTGATTTTCGCAGCCAAATGTCGCGCCGGCTGCCTTCAATGAATCTGTTGAAAGGCGGATTGTTGCCATCGGTCTTCGCGTAGTAACTCTCGAAAGCGACACCGACTGACTCCAGCGGGATCAGCGGCTCGCGACCGCGCGGATCGTTTTGATCGATCGGAATGTCCAGATACGGACTGGAAAACATATCAAGCGAGGTGAGCGGGACTTGATGGTCTACGCGCATCCGGGTTCGTGGCATGAGGTCCTCCTTGGTGTAGGATTAAACCACAGATGAACATTGATCATGTATGACGAGTGACCCTTACCGCTGGATGGAAGAAGACACGCCGGCGTTGCGCACGTGGGTGCAGGCGCAGCACGAGCACACGATGGCGCAACTCTCGTCGCTGCCGGCGCGCGAGAGTATTCGCCGGCGATTGGAGGAGTTGCTGCGCGGCGACGCGAAGGGCGCCATCCACAAGGCCGGCAAACGATACTTTTTTCTCAAGCGTTTGGAAGACCAGGAGCTCGCGGCACTCTACTGCCAGGATGAACAGCACGATTCACTACGGTTGTTGCTTGATCCAAGTGCGTTGAGCTCTGACCGTACGATCGCACTTGCGGACATACACCCTTCTCCAGACGGTTCACTGATCGCATATCGTCTGAGCTCGGCTGGAAGTTCCCGCATGTCGCTCCACGTGATGAACGTCGAAAGCAAAGAGGTGTTGGACGTCATTCCCGGTGACGTAAATCCGGTCGCGCACGCGTGGCACACTAAGAACCGGGTTGCGTGGCTACCTGATAATAGCGGTTTTTACTACACGCGCTGCCCTCGCGCTGTGCCCGCTGAAGAGGCGCGTTTCCATCACAAACTCTACTTCCATCGTCTTGGTGATGATTGGCGTGAAGACGAGCTGGTGTTTGGCGAATCGCTCAAGCGAGAACAGACGCCATACCCGTTAGTATCGTGGGATGGCCGCTATCTCGTTGTATTGGTGCAGGACCTATCAGGCGCCTCGCCGCGCTCGCAACTGTGTCTTCTAGATCGCGAGGATCCGAAACGCGGCTTCATCTCCGTCGTTCGCGATGTTGAGGCATTCATCAGTGCTGCAGCGGTTCATCGAGACAGGCTCTACATTCAAACAAATCATCAGGCGCCGTTAGGCAAACTCATCACACTCAAACTCGCGGATGTTACTGCCGGCGAGTTCATAACTGCTATCCCCGAAGCGTTGTATCCGCTCGGAGCCTGGATAGCAGTCAGAGACTACCTCTTTGTCGAGACTATCGAGAATGTTTCCTCGCAGTTGCGCGTGTACGACCTCACAGGAAAGGTCGTCAAAGAAGTCGTGTTGCCAGGCAT
>JAICQI010000567.1 GCA_025937955.1 Pyrinomonadaceae bacterium | reverse complement strand
GCATCAACGATGCTGAACAGCGCCGTATTAGCCCCAATGCCGAGCGCCAGCGACAGCAGCGCCACAGCCGATAGCCCTTTTTGCTTGAGCAACATCCGAACCCCGTAGCGGAGATCCTGCAGCAGAGTATTCATGATCTTAATCGGTCCTGTATGTCCTATTGGTCCTATTCATACCGCAGCGCTTCGAGCGGTTCGACGCGGCTGGCGCGCCAGGCCGGGAACCAGCACGCCAGCAACGCCGCGGCCAGCAACAACAACGACACGCCGCTAAACGCACGCACATCGAAAGCATCGACGCCGAACAAAGTCGATTGCATCGCACGACCCACGAGATAAGCGCCACCGAGCCCGATCAGCGTCCCACTGATCGCCAGCAGCGTTCCTTCTTTCAACACCTGGCTGATCACGCGCGAGCGTTGCGCGCCGAGAGCCATGCGCACGCCAAACTCGTGCGTGCGCTGCGCGACAGCAAACGCCATCACACCGTAAATCCCGACAGCGGCGAGCATGAGCCCCAACGCTCCAAAGCTCGCAAACAACACCACGCTGAACCGATCGATCGACAACGACTCGCTCACGATCTCATCAACCGTTTTCACACCCGCAAGCGGCAGATCCGGATCGACCGAATTCACTGCTGCCGCGATGCTCTTAATTACGCCTTTGGAATCGCCGCTCGTCTTTATCGCCATCGAAGCCTGTGGCCATGGACTCTGCGCAAATGGAACATTGATCTCCGGATCGTCTTCGCGAGATCCTGCGCCGCGCAGATTGTGATACACGCCCACAATCTGCCACTCGAGTGGCTTCCCTCTCGGCCCATCAGGAACAATTTCCTGAAACGAGATTCTTTGCGTGAGTGGATCGACTCCAGACAGGTACTGCTTCACGAAGTGTTCGTTGACCGTGGCTACGCGCAGACTGTTGGACGTGTCGGAAGAGCTGATGTTGCGGCCGCTTACCATCCGGATACCGAGCGTGTCGACGTATTCCGGTGTGACCATCTGAACATCGGTAAGCATGCGCACTGAAGGATTCGGAGCTTGGCCCACGATCTTGAAGGGAGCACCGAACACTGCGCCGAGACCGGGAGTGCCAGTCGTAACGGCAGCCTTCGTCACACCGGGAAGAGCCTGGATCTTTTCAAGCATCTGTCCGTAGTACGACCTGATTTGATCTGCTCCATTGAGGCGGCTCGCCGGCACTGGCAAGCGAAATGTGAGCACGTTCTCGGTTTGAATACCGAGATCGATACGCGTGAGATTCCAGAAGCCGCGCAGCGCCAGACCACCGGTGGCCAACAGCGTCAACGCCAGGGCAAACTCGGCAACAACCAGCGCGCGCAGAGCGTTGCGTCGCACTCCACCGCCGCCTGTCCGTCCTCCGAGTTTGAGAACGTCATTCAGATCAACTCGTGTTGCTTGCCATGCAGGCGCAGTTCCAAATAAGAGTCCGGCAAGAGTGGTAACGCCGATCGTGAAGAGCAAAACCGGAATGCTGATTCTGATGTTCGCTTCTGATGGAATCATCGTCCCAACAGGCGGCATCACAAATGTGATTGCACTGACGATCGCACTCGCCAGGAAAACGCCGAGCGCTCCGCCAAAAACAGCCAGCACGAAGCTCTCGGTGAGAAACTGTGCGAACAAACGACTTCGCGAAGCACCGAGAGCGGCTCTGAGGGCAACTTCTCTTTGACGAGACGTACCACGCGCCAGCAACAGGTTCGCAACGTTGACGCAGCCGATTAAAAGAAGAAATCCGACTGCGCCAAGCAACAACCAAAGATTGCGACGCGTGGAGTGAGTAACAAAATTGAGGTGCAAAGGCTCCACGGTCATTTCGCGAATTGAGTTCTTCGGAGACTCGTGGTTGAGCTGAGCAGCAATTCCAGCCATCTCTGCCTGGGCCTGATCGATCGTGACGTCGTCTTTCAAGCGCCCCATCACGCTGATAAACATCGGCTCGCGAGCGATCTGTTCGGCGGTAAACGAGAGCGGCACCCACACTTGAGAGTTGAATCGATCGTGCACGCCGGGTGGAAGAATGCCAACAACTGTGTACGGCTCGCCGTTCATGCGGATGTCTTTGCCGATGAGTTCTCGATTCGAGTGGAAGTGGGTGCTCCAGATTCGATTACTGAGAATCACGACGCGGTCGCGACCCGGCTCGCCTTCTTCGGGAAGAAAGTCGCGTCCGAGCAGCAGCGGCAATCCTTCCATCGTAAAAAAGCCCGGCGTGCGACGCGAGGCTGGAACCTGCTGTGGTCTATCGTCAGTTGCGATGTTGAATGAGGCGCCCGACCAGGCGTTCATGTTTTGGAACGAAGAGCTGCGTCGTCGCCATTCAACAAAATCGTTTGCGGGCACAGGGCGTCGCCCATTCGGCACCTTGGCCCACAACATCACGAGCTGATCGGGATTGGGATACGGCATCGGCTCAAACACCGCATAGACCACACTGAAGATCGCCGTCGTCGCTCCAATACCCAACGCCAGCGTCAGCACCGCGGTGATTGTGAAGCCCCTGTTCTTGAACAGCGTGCGTATCGCGTAGCTGATGTTTCGTAGCATGTAATGCTCCAACTCTGACCCGACGCTACCGCGTTACGGTAATGACCCGACCCAAAATCCGTCCGAGGATCGGGTCAGTACCGTAACGCGGTAGCGTCGGGTCGACCGTTCCTCACTCATCTCGTAAGGCTACTAACGGATCGACCCTCGTGGCGCGTCTCGCGGGCGTGTAACACGCCACCAACGACACGATCACCAGCAGAACCGGGATTGCCGTAAAGACCACTGGATCCGTTGCACTCACCTCAAATAGCAAACTCTTGATCGTGCGCGTCAATACCAGCGCGCCCACAATGCCGGTGATCACCCCCACCGCCGTCAACCACATCCCCTGACGCAACACGGCGCGCCGCAACACGCCCGGCTGCGCGCCGAGCGCGAGCCTGATCCCAAACTCCTTCGTGCGACTACCGACGTAAACCGACATCGTGCTGTAAATCCCAACCGCCGCCAGCGTCAGCGCGATAATCGCAAACGCCGTCAGCAGTATGTTCGTGAGCCGTTGCGTGCTGAGCGTCGTTCCGATGATCTCATTCATCGATCGGACCAGGTACAACGGCATATCAGGATCAACTTGCTTTATTGCACTCCTGAACGTTGAAATCGCAGCGAGGGGTGGACCATCAGTGCGCACTACAAACGAAGCTCGTAACGCCTGGCTCTGCGCCAACGCGAAATAGATGTGCGGGCGCTTCTCCTCCGCCAGATTGAGATGTTTGATACCACCGACAATGCCGACGATCGTCAACCACTGGCGACCGCCCGTTGTCTGGATGCGTTTTCCGAGTGCATCGCCGGCCGGCCAATACCGGCGCGCCAGCGGCTCATCCACGATGGCGACCAGAGGAGACTTTTCGTGGTCCGACGTTTGAAAATCGCGACCCTGCAAAAGTGGAATTCCCAGGGCCTGAAACGTTCCCGGCGTTACGCTTTGCTGTTCAGCCTGTTCTAATTGCGAGACGTTGCCGCCCTCTGGCGGTTCCTGTCCTTCGACGATAATTCCATCGACGTTCCCGCCGTCAGCGAACGGCAGATTCGTCGTCAGGCCGACGTGTTGAATACCGGGCGTGTTACGCAGGTTCTCAATCGCGCTGTTGTAAAAGCGCAACGCCTTCTCATTATTGTCGTACTTTGCGCGCGGCAAGGTCGCGACCATCGTCAGCGTGTTCTCCGCGTTGAAGCCGAGATCGACTGCTCCCAGCCGCTGAAAACTTTTGAGTAACAAACCGGCGCCGATCAACAACACCAGGGAGAGCGCAAACTGCACGGCAACAAGAGAGCTGTTCAAGCGCCGGTGAGAGACGGTGCCACGTGCGCCTTCACGCATGCCGTTATCAATTCCCATCGAGTAGGCGCGCAGGGCAGGCATTAGTCCAAACAACAAACCGGTCAGAACCGTGAGTGCTGCCGTAAAGGCGAGCACGCGGCCATTCAAACTCACTTCCTCCATGCGCACGACGCCGCTAATCGGCAGCCGGTCGAGCATGCGAACGCCAATCGCAGCGAGACCGACGCCTACTATCGCACCAATAAACGACAGCAAAATGCTCTCCGTTAAAAGCTGGCGCGCAACTCGGCGCGGCGTAGCCCCCAGCGAGACACGAACCGCGATCTCTCTAGTTCTTGAAGTCGCACGCGCCAGCAAAAGGTTTGCGACATTGGCGCATGCGATGAGCAACACCAGAGCGACCGCTGCAAGCAACACGAGCAACGGTTTCTCGGTCTTGCCGAGCAGCACTTCCTTGATCGGTTGGACGATCGTCCTCGGGCCATTGCCTTCGCTCAGTCCGACAGCTTCGCCGAGGTTGGGATTTTGCCAGCCGAAGTTCTGAAGCACTCCCGTGGTGTCCGCCTGCGCCTGGGCGAGGTGCGTGCCTGGTCTCAAACGGCCCACGACGGCGAACGTGTACGGCGAGGTGCGCTTCGTG
>JAICQI010000962.1 GCA_025937955.1 Pyrinomonadaceae bacterium | reverse complement strand
CGACGCGCAGTTTTGTGCCAGTTGCGGTATGCCAACGTCCAGGCATTCGAGCGATGCGGCCACTCAGATCGACGTACAACAGGAAACTAACTACGCCGGTCGCCCTTACACAAACGAACAGCACGCCCCTCCGTACGATCCACGTATTGGTCTGATCCTGGGTTCCAAATACAAACTGCTCGAGAGTCTCGGCCAGGGCGGCATGGGCTCCGTCTTGCGTGCTGAACGCTTGCATATCGGCGATGAAGTAGCAGTGAAACTACTGCATCGCGATCTCGTGCGCGAGCAAAAGGCGCTGGAACGCTTTCGCCGCGAGGCACGGACGGCCGCCAGGATCAGGCATCCGAACGTCGTCAGCATTCACGATTTCAACGACGGCGCCAGCGACGAAACTGAAGCATACATCGTGATGGAGTTGGTCCAGGGCAAGTCGCTTGGCGATCTGCTTCGTCGCGAGGGACGACTGTCGCCACAACGCGCGGTGCGGTTGATGTGCGGCATTTGCGCGGGAGTTGGTGTTGCGCATCGTCAGGGGCTGTTGCATCGAGATCTAAAGCCCGACAACGTGATTGTTGTACCTCCCAGTCACGAAGGCGATGAGGAAACGGCGAAGGTTGTCGATTTTGGTTTGGCGAAGGTGCGTGATGTCGCTGGAGCGACGGCGCTGACGCAAACCGGCGCGGTTATCGGCACGTTGTATTACATGTCGCCGGAGCAGTGCAGCGGCGAAGAGCTTGATGCGCGCGCTGATGTGTACAGTCTCGGGGCGATGTTTTACGAGATGCTGGCTGGTACTCCGCCGTTTCGCGCGAACAACCTGACCGGCCTGATTGCAAAGCATTTGCACGAACCTCCGCCGCCTTTTCCGAAGTCGCTCAATATCTCGACGGCGCTTGAATCCGTGTGCCGGCGTGCAATGGCCAAGGACCGTAACCGCCGCCCGCCTGATGCGATTGCTTTTGGACGTGAGGTACAAAACGCTCTGACGGTACCCGCCAGATCTCAGCACTCGCCGTTGAAGTGGATTGCTCTTGCCGCGGGACTGCTTGTCGCTTTGATCTTCGTAATCGGCGTTGGGATTGCGATTGCGATAAAGTTCGGCGCGGACCGCTCTGAAAACGTCAATCAAGTCAATCAAACAGTGAATCGGAACAGCACTCCAGCCCAATCACCAGTCGAGTCGCCGCCGGTGGTTCCGAGTTCACCGGTAGATTTGCGAGGCATGTGGGCTGGAACTTATGGTCCGATGAATTTCGCCACCAGGCTCACTATCAAGAACCACGATGGCAATTCGTTGGATGGCGTGTTGGAACAAGGCACGTTCCGCGTCGCTTTCAAAGGTACTTACGATTCCGGGTCACGGACGCTGACGATGATGCAAACCGAAGTGTTGAGTGGTGAAGGGTGGAGTCTCGGCGAAGATGTGGGGAAGGTTTCACCCGATGGCAAAAGGATTAGCGGAACTGGGAAGGATCCGATGGGTGCTTCGCTGGGAATGACGTATCAGTGGTCGTTTTCGAGAAAGTAAGAATAGGTCCTATAGGACGTATAGGACCTATTCTCAAGCGCAAGGCTTAGTTAATTAATTGCAGCCCAAGGATGCTTTCGAGGATCGCTCCGAGGATGCTGGCCGTTCCATTCGAATACTGGCCGTAGCGTGAGCGGCTATAGTAACCGTCCTCATAGCCACGCCTGAATCCTTCACGGAAGTAATATTGAT
>JAICQI010000976.1 GCA_025937955.1 Pyrinomonadaceae bacterium | reverse complement strand
GTTTTATCCGCGTTCATCTGGCTAAAAAGACCTGCTTCTCGTGTACGCGTTCTTTGGCGTGAGCTCGATCACCTGTTTCGATCCCGTGACGGTCACCGGCAAACGCCACTCGAGCTGTTCGTCGCCGGAGAGCGTGGCGTGCAGCCACCAACTGCCCGGCGCAAGCGTCACCGCTCCCTGTCCCTGCTTGTCGAGTCGCGCGTTGATGGGCGAGCGACCCTTCATGCGCTCCTTGAGAAAGTCTTCAAAACGCTTTCCGGGCCGTTGCTCGGTGAAGAACTCGTGTCGCACAGCGACGATATCCACGGGATACAAACTCACCGCCACGTCGAGCGCTGGACCGACTGTTTCCGGAGTTTGCCGAATGAAGATCTGTAAAGTACTGGTTCCCTGGTTTGAACTGACGTTAGCACCGCCATCCGGAAGTTGCCGGTAAATCAGCCATCCTGCCCCGACCAGCACGAGAATCAGGCCCACTTGCAGGAGCCGGATCAGCAGGCCGCGAAACTTAGGTGAAACAGAACTCTGAGACAACATTGACTGCGACCGCGGCTATCCTTTCAGCCCGCGCACAAAAGTTACCAGCGAATCGATCTCTTTTTCGTTTATCTTGTTTCCGAACGCCGGCATATTGCCACCGGTGTCGCGGCCATTCATGATCGAATTGAAGATGCGTTCGTCGCTGACGTCGGCGTGCCACTGTGGATCGGTAAGATCGCGCGCGTGGCTAAACCTGCCCTTCGAAGTTTTCGCCTTGCCATCGTTACCGTGACAGGACACGCAGTAGCGGCGAAACAACTGCCCCGCGGTGCGCGCGTTACTCGGCGCGGCGGGATCAGCGATCGCGAATGATGACAAGCCGGCGAGAGTCAGCAAAACTAAGGCATAGATTTGCATACGCGAGCCATCATAACAAAGATTAGCCGCAGAAGAACGCGGACGCGCGCTGATCAGAATCGGCGTGCATCCACGTTCATCTGCGGCTCATACTTTGTTATGATTGCGAATCAATGACTGAAATCGAGATTACTAAGCTACGGGAAGAGTGTGGTGTCTTCGGAATCTACGGACATCCCGACGCTGCGCGCTTGACTTACCTCGGTCTGTACGCGCTACAGCATCGCGGTCAGGAATCGTGTGGCATTGTCGCTTCGGACGGCGCCGAGCTCCGGCTCGAGCGCGCCATGGGTCACGTTTCCGAAGCGTTCAATCAAACGCACCTGGATCGTTTGCGCGGTTCCGGTGCGATTGGACACGTGCGCTATTCGACGGCGGGCGAAGTCTCGATTCTGGAAGCCCAACCGTTCTGCGTCACTTGCCAGCACGGGCAGATCGCAGTTTGTCACAACGGAAATCTTCCCTTCGCGCGCGAAGAGCGGCAACGACTCGAACGCGAGGGAGCGATCTTCTCTTCAACTTCCGACACGGAAGTCGTGCTGCATGGCGTGGCGCGTTCGCGCCTGCCGGTGCGCGTGGCGATCCCGCTAGTTCTGAGCGACACCGTAGGCGCGTTTTCGATGCTCTTTCTGACGCCGAACGAACTCATTGCCATTCGCGATTCTCGCGGCTTTC